>JACDEQ010000191.1 GCA_013816225.1 Armatimonadota bacterium
CCTTCGAGCAGCGCGTTCGTCGCCACGGTCGTACCGTGCAGAAGCACGAACGGCCCTGTGATCTCGGCCAGGCCCTGGATTAGCGCCCGGGCCGGGTCGGCCGGGGTGCTTTTCACCTTGAATGTTCGTGTTCCGTCCGAATCCTGAACAACGAAATCGGTGAAGGTTCCCCCGGTATCCACGGCGATTCGCAGCACGCTCGAAGTTTAGCCGTTGGCGATTCGGTTTGCCATAATCAAACGTCAGAACGAACGAGCCATGAAACTAATCGCATTGGCGATCCTTACAACTGTATGTCTGGGCGCGCTCGCGTCCCCAGGTCAACCTACGTGGAACACATTCCGCTCTGAGGAAGGCCGTTTCACCGTGACCATGCCGGGCAGACCCGACGGCTCCCGCAAAACGGTGAAGGGAGATGCCGCTTCCGTGAAGCTGCACGTCTTTATGGCCTCCACCGAGTCCGAGTCGTTCGTTGTTACTTACGCGGACTACGAGAGGTTCGACGACAACAGGGCCGACGTAGACCGTATCCTCGACGCGGCAAGGGACGGCGCCGTGACAAACGCCCGCGGAAGTTTAATCAGCGAAAAGAAGATCATGATCGGCGACAACCCGGGCCGGTCGATTCTGTTCACCAACGGCACGGGCAAGCACATTCATGAGAACATCCTGCTGGTAAATAACCGCCTTTATCAGATCTATGTCGTGTCGAACGCAGGAGGCGCCGAATCGGCAGATGCCAGACGGTTTCTCAAGTCCTTCAGGCTTATCCGAAAGTAGCTTCAGATCACCATCGGCTCGGGAACAAGGTCTTGCTCAGCGAATCGTTGTGGCCGCAGGGAGAACAGGTCGAGAGTGCTGGGCTCCCCCTTGACAAGGATTTCTGCGACGGATAAGCCCGCCGCGGGCGAATGCATGATCCCGTGGCCGCCGAACCCCGTGGCTACGACAATGTCGCCGCATCTGCCGATCACCGCATGATGGTCAGGCGTCTCGGCGTAGTAGCCGGCCCAACTACGCTTGTAATCGAAGCGAAGCCGCGCAGCGAGAGGCAGCCGGTGCAGCGCGACCGGAGCGAGGCGTTCAAGGAAACCGAAGTCGAAATAAGGAGGCACGTCCGCGTGCGGTTGCCGCGCATCCGGGTCGTCATATCCGATCAACAGCCCTTGCCCCTCCGGGCGAAAATGGAAACTCGTGTCGAGGTCGACGATCATCGGTAGGTTCTCCGGCAGGCCCGACACTGGCTCGGTCATCGCCAACTGGTGCTTCTGTGGGGCGATCGGCACTTCTATGCCGAGCTTCTGCGCCAATTCTCCGGACCAATGTCCTGCGGCTAAGACGATCTGCCCCGCCCCGAGTCTGCCGCCGTCGTCGAGCGACACTGAGCCGCTCTCCGATCCTATCGCTGCGGTTCCGTAGACCGCGGATGCTCCGAGGCTACGCGCCCCCTTCTCGAAGCCTTGGCATACCGCGTAGGGGTCCAAGTAGCCATCCGTAGGTGAAAACGCAGCGCCGGTGAGGTCGTCGCAATTCAGGAACGGAGCCCTGGCACGCACCTCATCGACGGAGAAGGTCCTAGAGGGAACACCGCGCCTGCGCTGTAACTCTCCGACCCGCTCTAAGTAATCCGCGCCATCTTGGGTAGCCGTAACAAATAGATACCCATGCTGGCGAAAGCCGATGTTCGTTCCCAGTTCCCTTTCGAACTCCTCGAAGAAGGTGATCGAGCGAAGGGACATGTCGACGTTGACCGCGGTACCGAATTGTGCGCGCACGCCGCCGGCCGCACGCGCGGTGGAGCCCATGGCGAACGAAGGCTGCTTGTCGATAACCGTGACCCTCAGCGTCGGCGATAGCTTAAGAACGTGATACGCTACGCCCCATCCGATGACTCCACCACCGATGATCGCCACGTCCACCGTTCGCACAGTCGAATTATGCCGCAGGGTACAACCTGTCGTATGATCACGGCCTTTCACACGATCTGGTGTCAAACGTCGGACATGGACAAGGGGATCGCGTTCTACAGGGACATTCTGGGTCTGACTCCGGGCTACACGAGCCAGTATTGGACCGAGTTCGATGTGGGTGGCCGGAAGCTCGCCCTTCACCACGCGATGGAAGGTACAGAGACTCCATTGGGGCAGCACCAGAGAGGCTGGTGTCTGGGAATTCAGACGGATGATATCCGTGAACTAAAGATGAAACTGGACCAAGCCGGGGCAAAGCTGCACGGCGCGTACCACGACACGCCCAATGGCGTCGTCATGGACTTCGAGGACCCGGATGGAAACCCGATTCAGGCGATTCAGTCAGGGCTTTCCTCTGGCGATATGGCATCCTAGGGGCCGGAGTTGTGGCACTAATCACCACATGGTTTGCGTCTAATTGCAAAGGGTATGAGAAAGCGAAGAGGATTCACACTCGTCGAGTTGTTGGTCGTAATCGCGATTCTTGCGATTCTGGCGGCAATTCTGTTCCCGGTGTTCAGTCGCGCCAAAAGGTCGAGCCAACAAGCGACTTGCATCAGCAACCTTAGTCAGATCGGAAAGGCCATCGGTCTCTATATGGGGGATGCCGACGACAAGTGGCCATTCGGCGTCGATGCGGCCGACAAGTACACGCCCCAAATTTGGTCGGCCTTCCCCGAGTTCCAGTCGATGCTGCGCGACATCCCCCTTATGCAGGACCTCCTCTATCCGCATCTGCCTTCTAAGCAGGTTTGGGAATGTCCGGCCGACAAGGGCCAGCTCGTCGACGACATTTCTTTCCAGAATATCAACACCCTTCCGAGCAGCTTCAAGCGGTATGGCTCGAGCTATTACTACCGAACGGAGCTGACGGCCAGGCAACTCTCCGGCACGTCCCTGGGAGACATCAGCAACGTCAACGTCTACTTCGACGGATCGGGCGCCTGGCATACCGGCGCAGATATTCTCCGTCCGAGTGATGATTGGGAAAATCGCATCGACAAGTTCAAGAGATACCGTTACAACGTGCTCTTCGGCGATCTTCATGCCAAGAACGTCAGCGATGCGCAATACCGGGCCGCCTGGGCCCTCTCTCTTTGATCCTTAGGCCGGACGTGGTCGTCCTGGCCGGCGGGACCATCCAGACCGGCGTAGAGGTATGCATTCAGGAAGGCAGAATCGACGCGATACGGCCGTGGACGTCCGCCGCCCGCGCCGAAGTCGGCCTGTTGCTTTCGGCTGCGTTCGTCAACGCTCATTCCCATCTCGAGTACTACGATTTGTTGGGCAAACTGGAGTCGATGCCGTACTGGCCCTGGATTCGCGAAGTAACACGGATCAAACCGACCCGCAGCATAGACCAGGTTGCCGAGGCGGCGACCACCGCCGCAAATTTGAACGTCGCTACCGGTGTTGCTGCGATCGGGGAGTATAGCGACTGGCCGGTGAGCGGCGAGGCGATGGCGAAGGCAGGGCTACGCGGGCGCATCTTCCAGGAGGTCATCACGCTGGGCGAGTCCGAGCAGAAGCTCTCGCAGGCGAAACGGAGCGCGGCGACGAACGCCTCTCATGCAGTGCCGACACATCTCTCGGCCCATTCGACCTATACGACTTCCGGAAGCGCGTTAGCGCTGTTGGCGAAAACGGGCGAGCCCAATGCGATCCATGCCGCCGAAACTGCATTCGAGAACGATTTTTACGAACGTGGCGAAGGCCCGATAGCCGAACTGTACCGCCAGTTCGACATCGAGATTGACCCTCCAGGGTGCTCGGCGATCGCCTATCTGGACTCTCTCGGCGCCCTCCATGAGCAAACCCAGTTGGTCCATGCCTGCGCATCCTCAGATGAGGATATCGACCTCGCGGCGCGCCATGGAGTAACGATCGCGCACTGCCCAAGATCGAATCTCGCGCTCGGATGCCCGCTTGCGCCCATCGCCCGTTTGCGCCGCAAGGATGTTAAGGTCGGGCTCGGCATGGATAGCGCGGCGAGTTCGGGACCGATCGATTTTTTTGCCGAGATGCGGGCCGCGATCGAGGTGTCCCACCTGCGAGGCGACCCGCTTTCGGCTGAAGACGTTTGGACGATGGCAACGTCCGAAGGCGCGGACTCGATTTGGCTGCGGCGCGATTGGAGAATTGTCGAAGGCGCCAACCCCGACCTTGTCCTGCTCGAACCGCGTGGCCGCTCGGTCAGCGACATCATCACAAAGGGTTCGCCGCCGGACGTCGTCAGGCTGATTCGCCTCTGAGAACTTGGATGGGGCCGGGAGAGGTTTCCGACCCCATGTGCAGGCAGGCAATCATGTCTGCCGGTAATCCGGCTGACGCCATCTTGACGGCACACAAAAGATGATTGGTTCGCCTCGCAACGTGCCGCCTTCATAATCCGTCCCTTATGCGTGGGTCCAGTACTAATCCTTGTCATAGCCGCACTTGCCATTCTCCTGATTTGGGGTTTCAACTCCCTGACCAAAATGCGCAACGTCGTTCGCAATGCCTGGGCGGATATCGATGTCCAGCTAAAGCGCCGCGCGGAACTTGTGCCGAACCTCGTGGAAACCACGCGTGGCTACTCGGGCTTTGAGCGCGAGGTGCTGGAAGACCTGACGCGCGCGAGGTCGCGGGCGGCGGACTCCGGTTTGGGTCCGGCGAAAAGGGCCGCCGCCGAAGAGCAACTGGCTTCGCGTGTTACAC
>JACDEQ010000022.1:0-9023 GCA_013816225.1 Armatimonadota bacterium
GGTCGTCGTCATGGTCGCCGTGGCCATATGCACGGAAAGTCTTGCATTCGATAATTGCCGGGCCCTTGCCTCGGCGCGCCCACTCGGTGGCCCACATCATTTTGTCGTAGACGTCGAGTACGTCCTGCCCGTCAGCGATAAGGCCTGGGATGTCGAAGCCTCTGGCACGATCAGCCACGTCCTTGGTCGGGCATTCCAGTTCCACGGGAGTACCGTAAGCCCACTGGTTGTTTTCGATGATCGTTATGACCGGGAGCTTATGGATCGCGGCGAAGTTGATCGCCTCATGGAAGATTCCCTGGGCGGTGGATCCCTCACCGTTGTAAGTCACTGCGACGTTCTGCTGGCCGTCCATTTTTAGCGAATACGCAATGCCGGCGGCTACCGGAATGGTTCCTGCGAGCATACTAGTGCTGCAGATAATTTTCTTTGCCGAACTGCCTATGTGTGACCAGTTGTCGCGGGCGCGGCCCGGAGCAGTCACTTTTCCCCAAACCTGGGCACAGACCTCGCCGATCGTCATGCCCTTTCGATCGGGGTTATCTGCGCCCGAGCGCAGGTCTTTCAGGAAGAACGCAGGCATATCGCGATGAATGGGAGACAGCCAGTCGTCCGGTTTCAACCCGTAAATAGTGCCGACTAAGATCGCCTCTTGGTTATGAGAGGAATACAGGGTTCCTCGGAGCCGCCCGCGACGCTTCTCTTTGATCAGCCTGACGTCGAAATAACGCGCCAGATAGAGTTGTCGAAGCATTTCGAGATGGTCTTGGGGTGATAACAAATCACGAGCCCGCGGGCTCGTTTTCTTGCTCTCTTGTGCCTCTTTTGTTAATTTATCGCCCTTCTCCTGCTTCGGAGAGGCTACCGACGCTTCGGTGCTCAAAATCTAAAACTCCTGTTTGCGGTTCCTTGCTTGGACCGGTCGAAAAAGTATACCTACAAGGAGCTCCGCACCGGCATCGAACGCCCAGGGAACTTAAGGGCAAGGGATGGGGTCTAAGAGGCATGCGATTTACAGCGTCCTGCATACTTGCGATCGCTTCGAGCGCCGTGTTCGCGCAGCTCGACCCCTATGCCCAGATCGAGCGCGCGGTCGATATCTCGCTCCGCCACCCGCAGGTCATTGTGGACGTGGGCGGATCGATGCAATTGGGCAACCGGCCGGCAGAACAGTATCGACTGCGTACCTACATTCAGGGCAAGAAAATGCTCGCCGACGCCTTCGTGAACGACGAGCGGCGACTCATGATTCTCGCCGACGGAGCCAAGGTGTGGCGCTACGATCCGATTAAGAACGAATATACGTACCTCTCACAGCCCGAAACGATTCAGAAGACTTTCGGCGTAGCCGTAGCGTGGGCGCGCTCGGAGATGCAGAGGCCGCTGCGGCTGCTTGCGCAAAGCTCCCGCTGGTTGATAAATCCTACAATGGAACAGCAGCCCAACCACGTTCGGCTGCACACGGTCGTGCAGGTGGGCAACGAGGGCGATTGGCGTGGAACGGACCTCAACTTTTACTTCAGCGAGACCTCGGGCGCGATGCAGTCGTTCACGATTCGAGAGCGGATCGACATGCCGGGCCGCACGCTCAAAGTGTCTGACTTCATGGGCACCTTCCTTTACCCCGAGACCTTCACCTACCCGTTCACGTTTACGCCACCGCGCGGCTCCAAGCCTGCAGCGGATTTGCCGAGCCGAATAGGTTAAACTCCGCGGCGCCGGCATCGGGTTTCGGGAGAGAAAAATCGATGGGCCCGCCGTAACTTTATCCCGGGAAGGCCCACCATGCCCGGTCGATGCGAGCGAGCCAGGGGTACACGAATGTGGAGCCGAGGGCGCGGTAGCTGACCCGGGCCCTGATGGCTCTGGTAAGAGGCTGTATGAAGCGTGATGTATTGGTTGTGACGTTGACGATTACCGTGTTATCGATAGTAGTCGCCAAGCGCGTGTCGAGGACCTCATACGAGGCGGTTACAAAGTTGTAGAGGGATATCTTCTGCTCGGCGTTGACGATGCTCGCGTTCGACTCCAGCGCGAAGCTGAACCAGCTCGGAGAGGAAGTCGGTGCCGTCGCGTCGAGGATGATCTGGATCGGCGGCTCGGCATTCGAAAATAACGGCCTCCGGCCTCATCACGAGCCTGTTGTCGTCGCTATTCTGCAACGAGGCCAAGGCTATATCGTGACCATTTATGGATCCGGCAGACGTTCGCTGATTCAGACGGAGCCGTGGGGGCGTAGAGCGACGAAATCGCTGTATCCGTCGCGCTCGCCCCCCGGCACGGGAATGAACTTGCGGCCGTTGAGCACGTTGACCGCGTAGCCGTAAGATTCGAGCAGCTCGTGCGTTTCGGCGGACGAGTGCCCGAAGTTCTTGTTCAGGATGTCGATGCTCTCGTAGAAAATCGCGGCGGGCGGAAAATTGGCAAGGAGATTGGACGCGCCACGGAACACCTGCATCTCGGCACCCTCGACGTCCACTTTCATCGCGTCGATGCTCTTGATGCCGAGCTCCTCGCAATAGTGGTCGAGCGTGGTCACTTTTACCGTGCGCGTTCCGGGCCCGCGGAAAGCGAAGTGCGACTGGCCCAAATCGCGCAAGGAAGGAACGACGAACCCCATCTCGCCCTCTTCTTCGCCAAGCGCAATGTTGTTCAGGGTCGTGTTGTCGAGGCAGTTGAGCTTCGAATTGCGGGTCAGGAAGTCGAACTGAATTGGCCCCGGCTCGAACGAATGCACTGCTCCCTTGTCGCCTACGGCAGCGGCGCCGACGATTGTGAACTGGCCGAAATGCGCACCGATATCGAAGAAGGTCATACCCGGCCACAGCATCTTCTTCACTTGCTGAAGCGTGTCGTGCTCGTATGAGCCACGCATATAGATTTCATAGCTCACGCCGTCGGCGGGATTGATGATCATGTTGCCGTCGCCGAGCAAAGGAACTTGAATTTCTTCGTCGACCGGGTGGAAGCGGCTCTTGATGCCATTAACGAGATAATCCCACCGTTTGAGCGGCGGGAAAATCCGAAATGCCATATGGGCTGCGCGATGGATTAGTCGTGGCAATGCATCCGCCTTTGAACCATTACAGATGCTCTCATGCCTATGTTCCGACGTCGATCACAGACGTGTCGGAGCCGTTGATCTTCTCGTAGTACACAAGGGCCGTGACCATGCCGACACCTACCGAAAACGCCGCGACGTGGAAGCGGTCGACCATCCACCAGTTGACCGGGCTGCAAACAAGCAACCAGGCCATGTGCCCCAGCGGGACCGAGCAGAGGGCGCGGTGGAATGGGTTGCGCAAGCGCAAAAATGCCCAAATCGTGAGCCATACAAACGAGGCATAGCACGATAGAATTAAGGCCATCCCAACAAGTCCGCCCACAGCAAGTGGATACGTCCACGAGTTGTCGATAAACGCGATAAAGTCGGTTTCGAATTGACGGTTGACGGTCGTTCCGAACCACACTCCCGGTCCGCCACCGAACAACGGGTTCTGTTCGAAGATTGCTTCTGCCTGGCGAAGGAGTCTCATGCGGTAGGTAATGCCTTCGTCTGCCTGGATGGCTTCCCTCGAGGTGAGGGCCACGGCCCGTTCGGCCTTTTCGTAGGCATCGCCGAACTTTTCGCCGATCTCACCGCCGATAGCTAGAATAATCAGCACGGCGGTCACCAGCGCGGTGGCGCTGCGCAGCAGGAACCGGAAACGGGGGATGCCCGGAATGAAAGCCACGACGATGATGAGCGCGACTACAATGCCGCCGTAAGAGGCGCGGCCCCGATCGAGGAAGATTATGAACGCCCCTCCAAGCCCACCAACGAGTGAAATTATTTTCCAGTACGAATTCTTGGCAAAGGCCAATACGACGACGCCGATCAAGGTTCCCAGTACCGCAAATCCAAGTTGGTTTGTGCGAACCGAAAGGTCGCCAAACGATCTCGGACTTTTTCCGCCGTAGCCCATCTTCTCGATTAAAGGGCTGAGCCAGCCGGCCTCGACACACAGAGCGAAAATCGAACCAACTACTAGGCTCACGAATATGACGGTAAAAAACGAACTCCAAATTCGTCCGGAGGTCAAGCAAAGAAACGTAGGTATGGCAAGCGTGAAATAGAACCAGCCGATCGCCTGAATCAAAGCATTGTCTTGGCGGCCCCAGAAAAAGAACGCGATGATGACGTAGACGGTCGTGTATACAAACAGTAGGATGGGCAGAACCAGCATCGCCCTAGGCATCGTCGGACGATTTCTCTGGTTCACCCAGTACACGATCATCGCAACGAACGCTAGGAAAAATAAGATATCGCCCGGGCCAACCGAGTCTTTGATTCGCATCCCGAGAGAGTTCGGGAACTTCCCGTAGAAAATCGTGTGGCCGAAGATTATTCCCAAGAGCAGCAGCCATTCGGGCCGGACCAACATGAGGCCGAACATGAAAATGGCTGCGAGCGACCCACCCAGGATCAAGAGCGGAGTCCGCGGATTCGTTGCGAGGAGAATGAGCAGGGCCGCAGCGATCAGCATGAAGCCTGACAGAATGATAAGGGTTACGAGGACATTACGTCTTCCGGGACTGCCGGATGCAAGTCTGTCTAAGACCTTGCCAATACCTATTGTTGTTCTTGCGAGGCTCATTCAGTAAATTCTTCGCCGATGATACTCAAAAAGGACGTGCCGACAGCCAAGCAAGCCTTGGCTATCGGCACTTTTTCTATCGTCTAACCTCGCGGTTAGCGTTTCGTTCTGCGACGCGCTGCCAAGAGGGCAACGCCCGCGAGTATGCCCATGATCGTCGCAGGTTCCGGAACTTGCTCCGGATTAATTTGCCCGCGAATCTCGCCGCCCGGAAACTCGACTGTGTGAATGTTCACATAGACGCGGCCCGCCAGGAATTCGATCTCCTGGGCATCGTCGAATGTGAACATGTCGTTGCTATTGTAGGTTGTTGAACCTGTGGCGCCGGTCAGCGGAAACATGACCGGGCCGGCAACGCCGACCTCGCCGTTGTGGATGTGTGCGGCCGTCACGTTTGAAGTCAGGTTATCCGCGACGACAACGATCATCAGCATGTTCGTTATGTCGTCGTAGGACCCGGTCGTGACCCCGGTGCCCGGGCTGCCGTTGGGCGGCACTTCCTGACTCCCGTCCAACATGTCGTCGAATATCCACAGAGTGGCATTCGCCTGCATCGCGGCTGCGCCGATTATCGCCGCGAAGGCGAACTTGGTGAGCTTCTTCATTTGTCTCCTCCTTTCGTAGGCAATATTGCGAGCGCTAAACCCGCCCGCTATCCTTACTACACCTATTTAGATGCAAAATCGCTCCCAATTCGACGCTTCTCACATGAATAACTCATGCAAGCCCCAATATCTGGTTGGCTGCGGCACGAGCGTTCCCCGATGACGTTCGGGACTTCCCTGACGACGCTATTCCCTTCCCTGACGACGTTTGGGACTTCCTGGACGGTGTTTTTGCCATCCTAAACGACGTATTTCCAGCTCCCCCGAGAAATCGGGATCCGGCGGCGCGAGAAAATGAGAACAGGCCGCCGAGAACGGGCGACCTGCCTCGGGCTAAGGCAGTCTTACCGTTATCTTCGCCGACGACTCGCGACCAGCGCTGCCAATCCAACACCAAGGGCGACGAACGTGCCCGGCTCGGGGACCATGCAGAAGCCGGCGCCGGTCAGCGCGATGCTATAGCCGGCTCCACTGGTGCCACCGCTATCCCAGCCGGTGATCGGACTACCGGCGCCAGGGCCATCCGGAGCTCTTTCCTCGGTGAACGGACCGTCCAACCAGATCTCGCCGCCTGCGCTGAGCGCATCGTTGTCGTAGCTCGATATGGCGAGATAGTAAGTGCCAGTTCCAGGCACAAAAGTTCCCGTGATCGTCGACTGAAGGCCGCCTCCGCCCGGGTCGTCGTCGTCGAAGGTCACGCCCATGCCACCGACGTCGAACAGGAACAGCTGGGTGTCCCAGTCAGCTCCACCGACGGTCGTAGCGCTAAAGCCCGCCACATCGGTAATGGTGATGCAGTACATGTCCTCCAAGTCTTCTGAGCTGAGTGATCCGCGGATTACACCGAGGTTGCCCTCGCCCATCGTCATCTCACCCGGGGGCAGCGGACCCGCGTCGATTTCGCCCCAAACTCCGCCTGCGATTGCCGGCCACGCCATGCATAGCGCTCCGGCGAGAATCATAAGTTTCTTCATTATTAGAGACCTCTCTTTCTTATTCGAATTACTTAGGCAACAGAATAGCGCTGCCTAAGTACTATACTACACCCTTTTTCGTATTCCTGCAAGAAATTTTCGTAATTTCAGCTATTCGAACGCAGCCACGATGCCCGCGGCATACCGAACTTGCTCTTCGCTCAAGTGCGCCTGGATCGGCAGCGATAGAACCTCCCTGCACGCCCGCTCCGTCTCCGGGAAGCTTCCCTCCCCGTGTCCCAGGAACGCGTAGACGGGTTGAACGTGAAGGGACACGGGGTAATAGATCGCGCAGCCGACACTCTTCTCCTTCAGATGCGCCATGAGGCCATCTCGATCCGGGTGACGAACTGTATACTGGTGATACGGATGGCAGGTGGTTTCGGACGCAACGAAGGGAATTTGAGCGGCCGAGCCGGCGAGCAAGTCATCATATATAGACGCGTTCCGCCGGCGCAATTCGTTCCAAGCCAGCAGCTTACGCAACTTAACGCGCAAAATCGCGCCTTGGATCTCATCGAGGCGGCTCGTGTGGCCGATGTCCTCATAAAGGTAAGGCTCCTTCGCCATACCGTGAACCCGTAGGCTGCGGCTTCGATAAGCGATTTCGTCGTCGTCGGTCAGCACCATTCCCGCATCCCCGGCGGCGCCCAGGTTCTTCGTAGGAAAGAAGGACAATGCAGCAGCCTTGCCCCAGTAGCCGCAGGCATGGCCGTTTCGTGTGCTTCCGATCGCTTGCGCCGCATCTTCGAGGACCTGGATCCCGTGTGCGTTCGCCATGTCCATTATCTGCTCCATCTCTGCGATCTGGCCGAACAAGTGGATCGGGATGATCGCCTTGGTCTTGGGGGTGATTGCGGCCTCGAGCCTGGAGACGTCGAGGTTGAAAGTGCGCGGGTCGATGTCGACAAAGACCGGTGTCGCGTAATTTTGGATGATCGCCTCGATCGTCGCAACGAAGGTGAACGGGGTCGTGATCACTTCGTCCCCGTGTTTGATTCCCATAGCCTGCAGCCCGATTTTCAATGCATCCGTACCGCTATTGCAGGCAATCGCGTGCTTGGCGCCGCAGAAAGCGGCGACTTCTTCTTCGAAAGCCGCGACGTGCTTGCTCGGCGTATACATGCCGCCTGAGATCACTTCGAGAACGGCGGCGTCCAACTCTGCCTTGAGCTCTGTATGCTGTGCTTTCAAATCGACAAGGGGTACGTTCAATCCAACCTCCCGGGGCAAGTGGCATGATACCGACTCTTGGGGCGCCGAACGTGCCATAATGAACTGAAAAGCCCAGGAGGTACGATTGCCCGCTTTTCACGAGCGCCTTAGCTTCGACGATGTGCTACTCGTCCCCAAGAGGACGGAGGTTATGCCCCACCAGGTCGACACTTCGACCGAACTCATGCGCGGGATCACCTTGCGAGTGCCGATCGTTTCCGCGCCCATGGATACCGTTACCGAAGCCCGTATGGCGATCGCGATGGCGCGCGAGGGCGGCGTAGGCGTCATCCATCGCAATATGACCATCGACCACCAGGCCGACATGGTCGACCGGGTTAAACGCAGTGAACACGGCGTTATTCACAACCCGATCCGCCTGGGCAAGGACGACACCATCCAGGACGCGCTCACGATTATGGAGCGCTATCACATCAGCGGCGTGCCCATCACCGAAGAAGACGGCACCCTCGTCGGAATCCTCACCAACCGCGACATCCGCTTCGAAACCGAGTTCAATCGCCCGATTCACGAAAGGATGACCAGCAAGGGCCTGATCACCACCAAAGAAGGCACGGACCTCGAACAAGCCGAGCGAATTTTGCAGGAACACCGCATCGAGAAGCTCCCCATCGTGGACGAGAAGGGCATTCTCAAAGGCCTCATCACGATCAAAGACATCCTGAAAGTGAAGCAGCACCCGCACGCTACGAAGGACGACAAGGGACGGCTCGTAGTGGGTGCCGCGATCGGCGCTCTTCGCGAACCTTACGAGAGATCGAAGGCATTGCTCGACGCGGGGGTTGACTTCGTCGTTATCGATGCGGCGCACGGCCATAGCAAGGGCGTGATGGATTGCGTGAAGCTCCTAAAGGAGAAGCTCCCCGAACTCAAGGTCGTTGCGGGCAACGTCATCGATAAGAACGGCGTTTGCGAACTGGCGTCGATGGGTGCGGACTGCCTTCGCGTAGGTATCGGAGCGGGATCGATCTGCACGACACGCGTAGTGGCCGGCGTGGGAGTGCCCCAGTTCTCGGCAGTACTCGAGTGTGCGGAGGCGGCTCGCGAGGCGGGAGTGCCGACCATTGCCGACGGTGGCATTCGATCGAGCGGCGACGTTGTGAAATCTCTCGCAGCAGGCGCAAGCGTCGTGATGATGGGCAACATGTTCGCCGGCTGCGACGAATCTCCCGGCGAAATCGAGATGTACCGAAACCGCGCGTACAAGGTGTACCGAGGCATGGGCTCTGTGAGCGCGATGCGACAAGGCAGCAGCGACCGGTACTTCGCGATCAAGGAAGGGACGACGATCACGCCGGAAGGCGTTGAGGGCCGAGTTCCCTATCGCGGCCCACTTCAGGAGACGATGGGCCAGATCGTCGGGGGTCTTCGCTCCGGAATGGGTTATGTCGGGGCAGGCAGCCTATCGGAACTTGTCGGCCGCGCAGAGTTTATCAAGATCACAAACGCCGGGCTCCGCGAATCGCATCCGCACGACGTCTGGATCACCAAAGAGCCCCCGAATTACAGCAGCCCAACCTTCGGCTCTGAATCAGATTAGCGCCACCGACCTCAGCGGATGAAATGTGGCC
>JACDEQ010000022.1:9033-15303 GCA_013816225.1 Armatimonadota bacterium
TGGATGATATGCAGTACGCAGTCACGGCCCGATCAGCAAGCCTCTTCAACCATGCCGCTGTCGGACCTGAGCTCGAGGTCGCCCCTAGGTCATGCCGGTTGGCGATCTGACGGATGGTTTCGATGGGGTACGTTTCGCGTCCTGCCGCGGACATGTGATCCTCCGTCATACGGTGGGCAAGGACTATCGCAAGCTG
Source organism: Armatimonadota bacterium (assembly GCA_013816225.1). Taxonomy (GTDB): domain Bacteria; phylum Armatimonadota; class Fimbriimonadia; order Fimbriimonadales; family ATM1; genus JACDEQ01. The sequence continues at coordinate 9,230 of JACDEQ010000022.1, forward strand.
AATGTCCCCGGCGGTTACCCGGCTTCTCCAAGCCGAGACGTCGCAGCGTGCCAGATACTTGTCTGACTCAAGGAATGTGCCCCATTGCCGCCAGTGGCGGACGACGTTCACTAGTCTCCTGAGCGAGCCCAGCGCCCGCACGAGGCTAGATCGATCCTGGGGACGTCTGCCCATGCGCATAGTCTACTGTAGGCAGTAACCTGTCTAGGAGATCTCGTGCACCGGAAACTGACGTCAGCCGAGCGTCTACTGAACCCAGCTGCCCGGCCACACCACTTCCCTTCTGAAGCTCCTTTCAGGCAGCGAACGGCGGATGTTCCCGTCAACTCGCTTCGGTCGGCGTCGTGCGGTTGGTCCATGCTTTCGCTGCGGTTGCCAAGGCGGCGTGCTCCGGCCGGGCTAAGCCCGGGTCTGCCGAAAACACTGCGATCGCGGCCTGGCGTGCCTCTTCCAAGACTTTCCCGTCCTGCATGTAGTCTGTTCTATTTCCTAAGAACAGACTACATGCAGTTTAGGGATCTAACCCGAATCAGATTTCCTTCCATATTCCTCAACCCGCCCCGGGTTGAGGCCGTTCAGAGGCCGTCCGAGGCTATCTGAGGCCATTTTGAAGCACATTCCCCAACATCGGATAAGCTTGTGATGAAGTGCCTGGATACAAACATTTCAAAAACTTCGGTGAGGGAGAGCAGGTCGTCTTCTTCACAACCACCATTCTCGGATTTGAACGAGTCTTCGCTTGTCCGAAACTCGCGGGAATTATGGCGGCGAGCTTGCTCGACGACTGCCGCCATTATGAGGCAGCGCTGTACGCGTTCGTCGTCATGCAACATCACGTACATTTGATGTGCCGGTTGCCGATTGGGCGGGATTCGTCATGGTTCATGAACAGGATCAAATCAAACAGCGCGAAGCGTCTCCTTCCGCACATCGCTCCGGAAATGCGAAAGCGAATCGAGTCACATGGCATCCAACTGGGCCGCGCCCTGTGGCAGTTGAGTTTCCGTTCGTTTCCGATAACGACCGATGAGGGTTTCTTCCAGAAGCTCGAATACATACATAGCAACCCTGTTCGCGCAAAACTGGTCTCTGATCAGCGCGATTTCATTTGGTCGAGTGCAAATGCGCTCGAAGCAGAGATTGGGCATGCTTGGGAGTCCGGCCTGAACGTCGACGATGCCTGGATCGCGAGATACTGCGATCCCATTGACCTGGCGTTCAGAAAGGCTGTCCTCAACCCGGGGCGGATTGAGATAGTAGATAGTGCCTCAAACGGCCACGGATATGAGGACGCTTATACTATTTCATTGCCCCAATCTGCCACGGATTGTTCTGTCCCTCAATCCGCCACGGATCGAGGGATACGTTGAGCGTGATGTCACAACGCCATAGTGAGCTAATCGAGGGGACAATCCGCGTACTGAGCATCAAGACCCCCTCAACCCGAGGCGGGTTGAGGGATAGTTAGGGATCACACCGAATCAGAACGGTGCTTGGCGGCGTAAAGAGAGGCGGAGTAACAAAATGAAACGCATCATTCTCGGAATAATCGCGATTCTGGCGGCCGCTAGCGCCGCGTTCGCACAGCAAAGCGTCCGGTTCTCAGGAACGGTGACGGGCATCCAAACCTCGACGGCCCGAGACATGAGCCTCCTGGTCAAAGCGCCGAACGGCGGAACAATGCTGGTCAGGCTTGGTCCGGACTGGTTCGTGCAGAACCAAATGATTCGCATCAAGCTAAGGGATCAGGTCACGGTCGACGGAATGAAGACGCTGGTAAACGGCAAGGGCGTGGTCCATGCCTACTCTCTTCAACTTCGCGGTATGACTTTGTCCTTGCGCAACGCCAACGGCGATCCCACATGGCTGGCGTGGCGCGAAGAGCCGCAAGCGCAAGTGAATAACGACGTTTCCGTCACCGGATGGAACGTGGTTCCCCTCGGGCCAAGCGGCGTCATCATGGCGATGCCGACCTATTGGTACGGTGGAACTTCACCGATCTTTTACAATAACGGTTGGGGCCTCCCCCAATGGCAGATCTGGCGATTCTGAGTCCTTAATATGCCGCTAACAAAGGCGTAACTTCGCCTTTAATGTTGAAAGCCCATCCTCTATGTACCGCGGGTACCCGCGACACGGAGGAATATGAACGCTCAATCAAGGACATTAGTGCTCGCAATGGCGAGCGTTGGCATTGGCGGCCTGGCCGTCGGATCTCATGCGTCTCTAAGCCCCAGATTCGAAGCATTTGGCAAGAGCCTGTCGAAACTTACCGCTTCGATTCAAATCGACACACAGAAGGTTGCTAGCACGCTCAAGGGCAAGATGACGGAGCTCAAAGAGCTCAAAGACAAGGCTTCTATGGTCACTCAAAAGATCGGCACGCTCGCCGCGGAGGGCAAGTTGCCGACCAGTGATGAGGGGATCAAGGTACTTCAGGACTTGGTCGATCAGCTGAAGCAAACCAACGAAGCTCTGAAGAAGGTCCAGGAAGACGTAGAAGGCATTCTCGGCTGGATCGAAGGCCAAAACGAGAACTTGCCGATCATGCAAGCCGATATAGCCGCGCTGAAGAAGATCAAGATGAGCTTCTATACGCAGTTCCAGTGGCAGGACACCGACTCCGAAGACGGGGCAAGCAAACGAAACGACGGTTTCCAGTTGCGACGATTCCGCGTTGGCGCAACCTACACCCACGACGATCGGACGAGCGCCAAGGCGACGTTCGACGTTTCCACGGGCAGCAACCGGACCGCGGCCGAGCTCAAGGACGCTTTCGTCACCTACGCAATCAATCCGACTATCACCGAGGTCGGAACCGAGGTCCAATTCGGTCAACAGCCGCTTCCTTTGGGTTTCGAACTCGAGCGATCTTCGAGCGAGCGTGAAATGCCCGAGCGCGCGCTCTATAACCGTCGGCTCTTCGCCGGGGAGCGCGACCGAGGCGTCATGGTCCGCCACGGCCTGGGCGCCGGATGGCAGGCGCAGATCGGTATGTGGAATGGCTTGACCGTCACAGACCCGCAGGCCTCCGGCTTCCGCGACATCGACAACAAGGTCGCCTTCACTGTCGGCGCAAAGAAAGAGGCCGATAACCATGAATTCGGCATCTCCGCGCTATTCGGCAACAGGCCTTCTTTCACTGCCGACAACGGAGTGGAAGTGACACAGGCGGATCGTGCCTTAGTGTTCATTCACGGATCGTACATCGGGCTTTTCACTGAAGCCTTGACCGCGCGTGCCGAGGTGATGTTCGGCAAGGATCGCGACCCGCTGGGCGGCATTGCCGATCCTAAGTTCGATCAGGAGACGGACGTGCTCGGTTGGCAGGCCCAGTTGACCTACAACCTCAATCCCACGAACCAGCTCACGGTTCGCTACGATAGCTACGACCCGGACACCGACGACGTGACGGGGAGCAACAACCGGATCGATACCTGGGGTGTCTCGTATGCCCACTGGTTCAATCCCGCCTTCAAATTGTCGTTGACGTACGAGTCGCCCAGTGAACAGGGCACGGAGAAGCGTGACAACGTTTGGACCCTTCGGAGCCAGTTCAAGCTCTAGTTATTACAGAGTACCAAGGAGAAACCATGATTACCATCGCACTCGCAGCAGCAATCGCAGTGGCGCCGATCGGAGCGCCCGTCAAAAGCATCAGCATCAAGGGTTCCGATACCCTTCTCATCCTCAACCAGCGTTGGGCTGAAGCCTATGAAAGCGTCGATCCGAATGTCAGCGTCGCCGTGACGGGCGGCGGTTCGAGCATCGGAATCAACGCGTTCATTAACGGCGTCGCTGACATCGCCGCTTCGTCCAGGCCGATGAAAAAGAGCGAAATCGACAAAGCGCGCAGCCGAGGTTCGCTTAGCAATGCGATACCTGTCGCCCTCGACGGCCTTGCCATCCTCGTGAACGGCGCGAACCCGGTTAAGTCGCTAACCATGCAGCAGCTCGCGGCCATCTACACGGGCCGCGTCAAGAACTGGAAGCAGGTCGGCGGCCCGGACCTCGGCATCGTTGTCTTTAGCCGCGACAGCAACTCGGGAACTTACGGGTTCTTCCAGGAGAACGTTCTTCGCAACACGGCCTGGGGCGGCGCAACCCGCTTCCTTCCTTCCACGAGTGAAGAGGCCCGCGAAGTTGCCCGCACGAAGGGCGGAATCGCCTACGGCGGCGTCGCCTACTTCAAGAACAAGGCTAACACGAACATTGTCGCAGTGGCGCCGCGCGCCGGCGTCGCCGGCGTGATGCCGACGGAGGACATGGTTCGGAGCAAGAAGTACCCGATCTGGAGGTACCTCTACTACTACACCAACGGCAAGCCGAAGGGCGATATCGCTAAGTTCATCCGCTTCTGTCTCTCGGCCGAGGGTCAGAAAATCGTCGAGCGAGTCGGTTACTACAGCGTCAAGTAACCCATAGGCAAGCCCCCGCCGATTGTGGTGGGGGCATTCTATTTATGAAGTTTAAGCCAGGAGAGTGGATTGCGGAGAAGCTCGTTTATTTGGCGGGCTGCTTGCTCGTCATCATTGTCCTAGCCATCTTTTTCTATTTGGGCCGCGAGTCGAGCTCCGCTTTCGACCAGCGTTACACCTACGGTTTTCGGATTGCGGTCCGGCCGCTCGTCGATCAGCCCGATCCTGTCACCGGCGAACTCATTACCGATCTGAGCACGGACCCCAATGCGACTTTGCTCGCCGCAAATCCCGAGGGCGTAGACGGGGTCGACGGCAAAGAGGAAGGAGTATTGGCTTTGGGTGTCGCCGACCCCATGGCAGAGTTCCCCTTGGGAATAGGCACGCCCCTTACCGCCGACACCCTTTACAAGGATGACTGGAGGAGCCCCCAACGGATTAGCAAGACAGCAAAGTTCAAAGTGCACGCATTCGCCATGCCCGGCTATGCCGAGAATAAAATGCGTCTCGTTTGGCAACCGGATAGCGACTTCGTTCCCAGTTCTTCGCCGTTCAAGTTCAAGCTGCGTGTCCTCTCTGCGCCCCCGGGCTCATTGCCTCACAACTGGCAGATCGATCTATCAAACCGGACAAGGGGGTCGGTCGAAATTCCGACCTACATTGCAAAGACTGACTCCGAACGAACCAAAGGTTACACCTTCGAACTGGTAGCGGAACCTTCCAAGACGGGCTTCATGGCGACAATCGGCGGTTTCCTATCGACCGATTGGCAGCCGTTTTCCCAGTATCCGAGGTACGGCTTCGTGCCGCTGCTGCTTGGCACCGTTTTGATGGCGTGCATCGCGATGCTGATCGCTCTGCCGATTGGCCTGAGCGCGGCAATCTTTTTATCGGAGATCGCGTCGCGACGAGTTAGTGAGTGGCTGAAGCCGGTTATCGAATTGCTGGCGAGCGTCCCGACCGTTATCCTTGGCTATATCGGCCTCATGATCGTGGTGCCGGGTGTTCAGACGACCCTGGGCGAATCACTGGGCATGGCCTCGGGCAGATCACTGATGACGGCTTCCCTTCTCTTAGCCTTGCTGATCTTGCCGACGATCGTCTCTCTTACCGAGGATTCCTTGCGCGGAGTATCTCGGCATCTCAGAGAATCGGGGCAGGCGCTCGGCCTAACGACACGCGAAACATTCAAGAATGTCATTTTTCCCGCCTGCAAAGCTGGGGTCGTTGCTGCTGCCTTGCTCGCCTTCGCCCGCGCGATCGGAGAAACCATGATCGTCTGGATGCTCAGCGGCGGTTCGGTCAACATGCCGAAGGCAAACATTGCGGCGACGCTGGGCTCCCCGACACGTGGGATCGCCGACACCATCGCGATCGAGACAACTAACGTGGAGTTCGGGGGAGTTCACTACGGCCATCTCTTCCTCATCGCGCTAGTCTTATTTGCCCTGACGCTGGCCATCAACCTCATCGCGTTCCACTTCGGGAGGCACAGGTGGCAGTAAGGCTGGCGACTGCCGATCTGGCGCGACGAGACCGGGCTCGCAATAAACGTAACGCGCGGTATGGACTCTGGCTCTGGGTCTCGGGCCTGGCGGTTTGCGGCCTGATTGTCGCGATCGTACTTGCGATCATCGTCAAGGGGCTGCCCGCGAT
>JACDEQ010000192.1 GCA_013816225.1 Armatimonadota bacterium
GATCAACCCGAACGCGGCTATCGGCTTGCCGAATTGCTTGCGATCCTTTGCGTATTTGGCGGAGTGGTGGAGGGCCGAGCGCGCCGGCCCGAGCGACATAGCCCCGAGCTTCAGCCTGCCGAGGTTCAAGGCGTTGAATGCGACGCGGTGGCCCTCGCCTTCCCGGTAAAGCACGTTTGAAGCCGGTACCCGCGCCCCGTCGAGAACGAGCCGTGCGGTCGAGCTTCCCTTGAGGCCGGTCTTATGTTCCTCGGCGCCGATGCTCACTCCAGGGAAGCCGCGCTGCACTATGAACGCTGTGATCTTGTCGCCCTCCGTCTTTGCGAAGGTGATGAAAACGTCCGCCCATTTGGCGTTCGAGATCCACATCTTCGTGCCGGTGAGCAGATAATCGTCGCCATCGCGAACCGCGCGGGTGGAGAGGCCGAGCGCGTCGGAACCGCTATTGGGCTCGCTCAGCGCGTACGCTGACATCCATTCGCCGGCCGCGAGTTTGGGAAGGTATTTCCGCTTCTGTTCTTCCGTTCCCCAAAGGTAGATCGGCGCCTGTCCAATGCCGATGTGAACGGCTACCGTCGTGCTGAAGCTGCCGTTGAGGCTGAGCATTTCGAGGATTCGCGTACCCAGCGTCTTCGGCAGGCCGAGTCCGCCGTATTCCTCGGGTGTTTCCGGCCCCGCGAGGCCGAGTTCGCCCATCTTGGCGAAGAGAGCCGGCATCAGGCCCTCTTCTTGCGTGTCGAGGCGCTCCAAGTGCGGCTGAACCTCTTTGAGGGCGAACTGCCTCGCCGTGTCGATCATCAGTCGCGCATCGGAATCGAATTCTTCCGGAGAGAAAATATGATCCGGCTCTTGGAAGAGAAACGCCCCTCCACTCGGTTCCGCAGCGACATTGCTCGGCATCGCCGGATTATGGCGCAGGTTCGACCGCAGACTGCAGGCTGCAGACCGGCTGGGCGACCGCCGACTGCCGACTGAAGGTCGTTGATTCCTCGTCCGGCTCGGAGGGGTTCGAACTCCGGAGAATTCCCGCAGCCGGGGGAGGCTAGGAGGGGGCTCAGTTCGCATTTCCGGCATGCCTTAGCCAGGACGCAGCGACGAAGAGGCCTCCGAAAGGATAACGGAGCCATCGTGCCGTGCCTCGAAGTTCGACGCGAGCAAGGTCTTCCAGAATCATGCCATCGAGACTATGTGTTCGATGGCGATTCGGAAGCCAAGGTTCGATCGGCGGTGCGAGGCAAGTTTTCTGCTTCGTCCGAATTCAAAGTCGTCTGGCCGGTCGATCTAAGCGTCAAAACCGACAAGGCAGTCTACAAGTCCGGCGAGAAGGTAACCGTCGACTTGATCATGGCGAACAACAGCCCAAAGCCGGTCGCAGTTGCCAAGGCGCATTACAAAGGCGGTGTTTCGGCCGGTACCGGAGTTCATGTGAGCACGATAGGCAAAAGCGTCGAGCTTCCCGAGAAGCAGACCTTCGACACTTCAAGGAATAATGAGGAGCACCCGAGGTTACATCAGATTGCTTTGTATTCCTCAAGCCAGGTTCGCGTTTCAGGGTCGACCGCGCGACGCTTGACAAGTTTTCCACCTAGAGAGGCTACCTAAAACGGGTGATAGGGCCGCTCGAGCCAGGCGAATACGAGATTCACGGATAGTATTATTTTTCGATGCCGATCTTCCACGAGCCACACCGGCTGAAGTACCGGTTCACCCGTGGTGGCAAACGTCTTTACAGCATCGCCTACCAAGGGCTCAGGAATGCAAAGACCAAGTTCACGGTCGTGAAGTAAGCCTATGACAACAGCCAGGTATGCGCCCGCACTTCTCGACCGGCGATTCGGGAGTTCCTTCATCCTCGGAGGGATGAAGTTAGCTTGAGGCAAGGAATGCGAGTGGTAAAGTCACCTCTCCCCTTGTGGGAGAGGTCGGTGAGCTTGCGAACCGGGTGAGGGCCTAAGGCAGCAGCCGCTTCCGCGCAGGCAGCTCCCGCCCGGCGATTTCAGACCAGAAGCGATAGATCGCTCGCGCGGTCTCCTCCGCTCGTTTAATGAATTCCGGCGGGGATTCCAGCGTCTGCAGCTTGCCGAGCGTGACTACGATTTCGCGCGGCGTTTCCTTCGCATCCCTCACATCCGCGACTTCCTCCGGCAAGACGACTCCACCCGCCGAAGGGCTCAAAAAACATACGCTCCCCGGCGCCTTCTGACTAACCGCCGACACCGAGAACTCGGGCCGGAAACCGGCAAGGTCCATGAGCCGAATGTCTGCCCACGCCAACGCGCCGAGCGGCTCCCGCGCGATCTCTATCCCCCGCAGAGCAGTAAGGCACAAATCGAAAACCTCCGGCTGCGGCTCCTCGAGAGGGAGCACAGCGTCGACAACCTCTACAAAAACCAGGGCGCACACAAGCTTCTGGTAGTCGTAGCGAAGCCTGGGGAACGCATCGAGCGGCTGTGCCTGCGTTACGTACCGGTTCTTCCTGCCCAATGCGAGCCCGAACTGAACATGCATCAGCGGCTCCGAAACCCCGGCAAGTCGAGCGTTGGCTTTGCGCGCACCCCGGGCGATCGCATAAATTTTGCCGCGTTCCCGAGTCAAAAGAGCAATGCGCCGGTCGGATTCCCCCGAATCCCACCGGCGCAACACAACGCCCTCGGCCGAAATCTCGGACACTCTAGTTCGGAGGGCCGAGCTTGAGCCACTCGATGAGGACGAAATACGCCCGGTCGATAAACAGCACGAACCGCGTCATCATCGTCGTCCCGAAGATCACACCGAAGCCCACCATCAGGAGCCATCTTCCGGCAAGGGCGGACCTTTGAACCAGTTTGTTCTTTTGCTCGAAGCTATACAAGAAGTAGCTGAGGACCACGATAAACGTGACGACGAGGATCAAATTGTTGAGAGCCTGCGGCGCGGCTAGCACACCGGGAGGGGCGTTCCTGTCCACAAGCGTCCACGAGTTCGGGAAAATCGGCCTCACCGTGTCGGCGATCTGCGGCAGGTACCTGTCGTAAAAAGCGCCCAGCTGCTGGCCGGACCAAAGGCCGATGATTATTCCGATCGGGATTCGGCTAAGCCACGCGTTCTTGGTGCTGAACACGAAGAACGCCAAGAAGCCGACGGGTAGCAGCGCCGCCCATGCCCAATGGCCGATCTCGATCGGCATTCCGCCCTGCGCCGCCTGGCCGATCATCGGCTTCCACCACTGAGGGTAAAGCACCTCGGCCCAGATCGCGTAGATCGAATACCCCGCCGCGAGCCCTACGAAAATGTGCTCGACGAACCGGTAGAACTTGTTCTCTTTGTAGAGCAGGGAGTAAAGGCCGAGCGTGAAGAACGCGGCTATCGCGATGCCGACAGCCGGGTGCATAATCTGCCAGCCGTAGGTCGGATACCCTTGGTCGCCGCGCCACCACTCGGGCGTGAGTACGTTGTTAGGCTGCATCTGGGCGAGAAATCCTATCACTGCTGGACTCCCCGCTTGCGAAGCACCACCATCGCGACGTTACCGACGATGACCGAAACGATGAGTAGAACGAGCGCAAAGAAAAGTGGGCTCATATATCTTCTGCCAGACTGGTAGTTGACGAATTTCTTGTCGGAGTAAGCCGTGTTGAGCAGGTCCTCATAGTCGAACGCGCCCTTGGCGCCGATGATCATTCCGAACAGCTGTCCGCTCGCGTAGTAAGGAATGTTCTCGCCGGCCATAACCGCGGTGCACATCAGGCCGATAGGCGCCTTACCTCGGATCCGCTCGTACCAGACGTTGATGCTCGAAGATGCCGTGACAAGAATAACCGCCTCGAAATCGGACAGGTCTTTGATGCCTCTCATGATTGGCATGTCGGTGATGCCCTTCGTGCCGAGCGTCTTCCGCACGTTGGTGACCATAGAGAGAACGTGGTTCTCTGCGTTCGGGAAGTAGCCCGCTACCGCCCAGTCGGTCCCTTCTACGTATCTGGCGGCATCGGTCGGCTCTTCCTTCAATACTTCGCCGACGGCGATTCGCGCGATGCCGGGGGCCAGTGGATCGATCGCGGTGAGGATGAACCTGACGCGCTTGCGAATTAGGTGCCGAACCAGGCCCTTGAACTGGCCCCGGCTCTCGCCGCCCGTCGAAGTGGTCCAATCGCTCTCCACAAGAACCAGGCTGCCTTCCTTCATTGAGTCGACTTTGTCGAACATCGATTGCGACATGGGCAGGACCACGTTTGGCACCGTAATCGGCATAAGGACCTGCCACGCGACCAGAACGATTAGGATCGCGTACAGAACCCTTCGGTCGACTGCGTACAGTGTTTGCCAGAATTTCATGCCGTTTCCACCTTAGTCCGCCGCCACGCCTTTCTCCAGGCCGAGCATGATTCGAAGCGACATGGCAAGGAGGCCCAGCCCCAAACCGAGGTCGATGGCGCGGATGGCCGGAACGTTGATGGTCGACAGAAGCCACATGCCCACGCTGTCGATTCGGAAATTCCCCTGGAATGAGTTGGGATCGAGTCCGCTGGTGAGCATCAAAGCGATCGGCACGAACATAAGCAGTACCACGAGCGCTGTAGCCATGAGGATCGACGCCTCGATCGAGCGAATGCGGAACGCGCGGTACGCAGCCGAGAGGATGAAGAACCCGATCAGGCTGAACATCGCGG
>JACDEQ010000193.1 GCA_013816225.1 Armatimonadota bacterium
GTCCCAGATTCTCCTTTGCTCGTCTCGGTCACCTTTCGGCATGTCTGTGCTGCGCAAAGTAAAGGGTCGATAAAGAGTTTCGAAAAGAGGTTCCAACACGGCCCAAAAATACATAGCCACAGGGTCATCGATGAGGCTGACTCTGTCAGCCTCATCTCTTGCCGCGCCACTGGCAAATCTCGGATGCAGCGCAAAGTGATATGGATAGTTTGCGTTGCCAACGCGAATCGATATCTGCTCCGGCAAGAACCACGCCCCGCGACTCTGCTGAGAACTCAACAGAAATGAGGCTCGCGTCCGATAAGTGTCCTCTTCAGACAGGGTTGGTAGCTCGAGCTTCGACGTAACGCCCATTCGCCTTAGGGTGGCGATCCTTATTCCATCAAGGGATGCGCGAACTAGAAGTGCATTTAATCTGTCCAGCTGCGCAAAGCCATCATTACGTCCAGAGTCACGCTCTGCGATTAGGAGGTCTTCCGGCAAAAGCTCCAGTATGTTGTTCCCGAAAGTATTACTCACGTAGATTTCTCATTATCTCGACGAACTGGTCAAAGGTCACGGGAACACTTGTGCTCTGAGCGTACACGGCATAACGCTGTGCAAGGGCTTCGACCTCTCGCTCCTCACGACGCTGCTCTACGCGGGCTCCATCGTGAACAATGCGCTGCTCAATTTCCCCAGGCTGGAACAAAACAAACGCCTCCGGGCGTTCGGCGGTTTGCCTTCCCCCTGCAATTGGCAGAGTGTCTTTCTCGCTGCCCGGTCGATTCCAATCCATAGGGATAATGTGTGATGTCAAAGGGTCCATATCGTTTTCCAGATAAATGGTATCAATGTGTTCGTCTAGGCCCAATTCGGCATGGTAGATAATGTCGAGGAATTGGTGCTGCGGATTGACACGGCCGACGAGAGAAGCATGGGATAAAACGCGAATACCGCGACCTACGAACTGATAGAACTCACTGAAGCTAGCATATGGCCGCATCGGAACAACAACCGTGATGGGCGGGAAGTCGTATCCCTGTCCAAGCATACGGAGCTGAACAATTCCCTGAAGGTCGCCAGACTCCTGTTCATATCTCCCGCGAATTGAGCGAATGCGGCTTTCCGTCATCGAGTGATGCAAATAGGAGCACGGTATACCGTGCTCCTCGGCAATCGCCGCTATTTGCTCCGCGTGCCGCTCACCAAGGGCGGAAAAAAGTACTCGGGGCTTGATCGGGAATAGCAACTGTGTTTGGCGGTCAAGGGCGACTCGAACCGCCCGCATGATCTGTCGAATTGGCTCATGCGATCTGGCAGTGATAGCTGAAAGCTTTTTCTCATCTCTAATAAGCTCAAGAATTGCCGCCTTGCCCTGAATCTCTTCCCGGCTGCCATCTGGCCAGACCATTTCGTAGATAGTCTGCTCCGGTTCGGGTGAGAAGCGCTGGACTCTTAGGTTCTTCGCATTGCCGTCTGCTATGGAATCGATGAGCCTGTATCTATATATAACATCGGCGTCAATTGGCTTACCATCCAGACGCTGAAAGCAAGCAGATAACAATATTGCCTTAGAATCTTCAAAGTGGCGAAACAGGCGTTGATACGACTCGGCCGCTGCGATATGTGCCTCATCAACAATGATGAGATCAATGTCAGTTGGGCTTAGCTTTGTAAGCAAATCGTCGGGATCCTCGCCGGTGCCAAGCGAGTGAAAGTTGGTTATGATCACATCAGCGTTCAAAAGCTGCTCTCGCGAAACTGATCTAATGGCCCTGTCCTCGCGATCGAGCGTAAGCACGGTGGGCGGGCGGCAGCCCGGAATTATTGGCCCGTTTGGCAAACCGTAAAGCGAGTTGCCTACAGCTTGGTGATCAAACGCCCGATCAAATGTGCCGCGGATAACACTGCCCGGCGTAACAACGAGCGCACGCTGGCGGGTGAAGGCTAGAACTGCAGTAACACCAAGAGCCGTCTTTCCCGCTCCGACCGACATTACGCAGGCGGCGGTCCTCCCACTTCCCAGAAAATAATTACCCAGGGCAGCAAAAGCTTCCGTTTGGCAGGAGCGAAGGGTTCGCTGGTTTATCTTCGTGCGAATCGAATCGAAGTAGCTCATGGGCAATCCATCTCGTTGAGGTAAAAGAACTTCAAGTGGGTTGGTGGGCATATCTGGAATCTCGATGATAGGATTGTCAACCACGAAGTTGCGCAACAACGGGTCAAGCTTCAAGATACTCTGCAATTGTGCCACGCAACGTGCGGTCTCGGCTCGAATTGCCTCGTAGGAGAACCGCACAACAATGCGGCCAGCCGCCGCGAGATCGTTTTGACGAAGTCGGTCGTAAGTGAATGCGCAACGAGTACCGTGGAACTCGAAACCGTCAAGCTCGACGGCGATGCGAGTCTCAGAGCCTACCAGTTCGTAATCGATGCGATATCTATGCCCATCTACGAATACAATTTGCTGAGGAACAACATACTGTTCCGCTCCAGCTTCCACTGCTGGCGTCAGCACCCAGCGAACGAAGGCGGCTTCCAAGTACGAACTCGAGGCGAGCATGACTAGGCATCATCCTCCGACCGCGATTCGGATGTTCTTTTTTCAAGTCGGTTGACATTGTCTTCGTTCTGACCAATGGCGGCAGCACGCCTAGCCAGGTGAAAGGCGTCCTCAAGATAACCGTCCAGCTCGTATAACTGAATGAGATGGATAAATGCGGGCACCGAAAAGATGACACCATCTGAGTTTATTATGCTGGGAACAGTTTCGACCAATTGTATATCGAGAAGACATAAGCGTTCTATGTCCGACAGAATCTCGCATTGGCGCCTCCGGCTTGGCCAGAGAAACTCATAAGTGCGCAGGAGCGCAAAATGATATTCCGACGGGGTCCCCGGAAGCTCTAAGCTTTCATCGAGCCGGAGCACCTTCTCAGCGGCCGTGAACTCACCTTCGACATTGACCCAGGCGGACGAAGGAGAATATCCAGTTGTGCTGCCATCCGGCCATCTCCATTCGAGGTCGGCGCGCGCAGCGCCCTCGAATGAATACTTGCGTACACTTGGCGTGAGGCCATAACCGGGGAGCCCCCGCACATTAATGTTCGCAGCTGTTTCATGATGTAGACCCGAAATCGCTCCTATTCGCTGTACCCAATCACGTCCAGTCATCTAGTTGCTCCCAAGGCACCATACTTGGGGAGATTACCTCTGCGAGGAAAGGCGTAATCACGGACTCCGAAGTTCCCCTTTGGCCAGACAAACATTCGTACCCACTGGTCGCTCGGCCCGAGCTACCAGTACACGGCTAGGACGCAAGTCGAAGTGTCATTCAGATAGACGCCAAAACGGGCTGCTCTTACTTGATGGTCGTTGCGCTTCTAAGTCGTAGTTTGCCAATTCTTCGTTAACCTTTCTCTCTTAGCTCTACGGCGGATCACGGGTGAGCGGTGAGTTGCGGTTGTGCGCTCCGGCAGCTCCAGGTCGTAGGTAATGTCCGAAACAAGCTTGCCCTGAGCATTATAGGCGGTGGTTCTGCCTTGACAGGGAGAATTGACGATGGTCGAGCGCAATAACTCCATATCGTCCATGGTCTCTTGCATGCGCTCCCGCTTTGGAGCCCGCTTCATGATTAGCAGCGCGTAGTGCAACGCAAGCGAGACGGCCCATTTCCCAGCAGGACTCTCTAGGAGATGATTTGCCGCTTGTAGCTTCAGGGTCGGCGGCAGGTCGCGCCAATCAATCTGATCGTCATCCATCATGATTGGAGCATAGGCCGCTTTAGCTATTTGTCAATTAGCATGGAATCTGTTTCCGACGAGCGGCGTCTTACCCTCCTTCTTGAAGATCTCACAGCCCAAGGCGGCTGTATGTCGAATCAGTCAAATCGACGAATCAGGAACGGACGATTGGGAACCGGAAACCCTCATCCTGGGCGAGGGTAGGGCTTCATGAACCCGGTCCGTGTCCACACAGCCTGGTCCTAGGGCGTTCTCGATAACGAAGGGCGCGGCTCGATCCACCGTGGCCGGCTCCACCTTGAACAATGCATATTCCTTCCTTGGAAAACTGGTAACAATACTAGCAGGAGCGATTGTCAGGCACGACGAAAGCATGAACTGTTCTAGCACGAATAGGACAGAGGCGGGAACTTCACATGATTTCTCTAATCGCTTCAATGTGCTTGATGCCTCCAATGCTCTTGGAGGCGCTGCCTAACGAGGCTTCGGGGCCACCGCCGCCTCTCGTGGAACACAGGGCCAAGCTATCGTACGTTCGCAACGGTTCGATTTTTACAGCCCGCAATGCCCACGTCCTCTGCCTGAAATTCAACATCAATGGTGTCCAAGATAATAATACATTTATAGGCATTCCCGTCGATGCTCCCGCAGTAGAATTCGGCACGCTACCGAACAACACCCCTGTGGACTGGGGCACGTTGGGGAACCCGATAATGGTTTACACGACCCAGTTCTACGGCGGCGGTACAAGCGAAATTGACGTCCACCTAGTCAACGCCACCCACGATCCAGTTGGGGATCTGTCGAACCAATC
Organism: Armatimonadota bacterium; assembly: GCA_013816225.1. GTDB lineage: Bacteria > Armatimonadota > Fimbriimonadia > Fimbriimonadales > ATM1 > JACDEQ01. The sequence goes on from JACDEQ010000193.1 coordinate 4,540, forward strand.
GGTTCGCATTTACACCAGGTACTACAACCCTCCTGGCTTCAACTGGGTAGTTACCAATCGACTTTACGCCTTCGAGAAGCATCTGGCGGTCGAAGACTCTGGCAT
>JACDEQ010000023.1:0-355 GCA_013816225.1 Armatimonadota bacterium
AGGCGATTCCTTCGCCGAGCATTCGCCTAAAGAGCGAGTCGGAGTAACTCGCCTCCGTATGCCCCATAGCCGTGTACCAACTCCTGCCGCCTTCGAATTCGCGGCACCACATAATGGGGTGATCGGCGCCCATCTTTCCGTCAGCGTAGGAGGATTCGTCCACCGTTGCCAGAACACGGACCCGGGGCCGCGGGTTGGCCTTGAAGTCGTACCATTCGTCGGCGCGCCGCCATGCTTTCGGAAGAAACGACGTAGACGGGTGCTTGCGGTCCTCGACGTTGACGGTGGCTTCCTGCGTCGGCGGATGGCTGGCGAAATGCGCGCCGACAAGGCGCCCATACCACTCCCAGCCATA
>JACDEQ010000023.1:365-1017 GCA_013816225.1 Armatimonadota bacterium
GCCATATTCAGTGTCGGCGGCGGCGTGCACACCTGCGAATCCGCCGCCAGACTTGATGTATGCCTTCATCGCGGCCTCCTGCTCCGCGTTTAGGACATCGCCCGTGGTGAGGAGGAACACCACGGCGTCGAACTTCTTGAGGTGCTTTGCGTCGAACCATGACGCATCCTCGGTCGCGGTTATAGACCACTTTCTGTCCCTGCAGATCTCACGAACCGCTTGGCGGGCGGCCGGTATCGAATCATGCCTGAAGCCCGCGGTCTTGGTAAAGACCAGAATGCTCTTCGTATGCGGCGTCGTGCTGACTGCGAGTGCGGCTATGGAAAATACTCGACCGCTGAAGGCGGCGGCGAGTTTCTCCCCTTCCGCATCGCCGAGCACGCAGATCGCGGTGGCGAGGCTGTCGCTCGTTAGTCCGTCCCGGGCCAGGACGGTGACTTGCTTGCGGTTGGTGAGGCCCGAGCCCGTTCGCGGGTCGACGATATGCGAGTAGCGCTTCCCTTTAATAATCACGAACTGCTCGGCGTCACCTGAGGTCGAAATCGCCGCGTCCTTGAGCCAGAACACTTTGCCGGCGGCAAATATCCGCCAGCCGAGCTTGCCCGGCGGTGGCGCTGAAGCGACAATGTCGCCGCCCGCCTCGACCATGGCA
>JACDEQ010000023.1:1027-15218 GCA_013816225.1 Armatimonadota bacterium
GCACGATCGATCCCCTTGCTTGCGAGGGCCCTTATCGCCTCGTCGCAGGCGTATCCTTTTGCAATGCCACCCAAATCGAGTTGCATTCCCGGTTTGCGCAACTCGGCGGCCGCGGGGGAAACCACCAACAGCTCGCGGCCAACCAATGAACGGGCCCGAACCAACGCTTGTGCATCCGGCAGCTTGTGCGTCTTACGCGCCTGGCGCCAGAGACGAACCAGCGGCCCACACGTCACATCGAAAGCTCCGTTCGACCTCTCAGCCAACTGTACCGATCGCTGCAGAACCTTCGCGAGCTCAGGGCTGATCGGTTGTGGCCCATGCCCTGCTCTTGCGCATAGGAGCACGAGTTCGCTGTCGGGGCGATAGTCGCTCATGATCGCGTCGAGGGCCGCGAAACGCGCGAATGCCTTGACAGCGGCCGCGGCCGCCGCGTTACTACTGGGCGCGTAGAACGTCAAAACGACACGTACCCCCATGTGGACCTGGCTATACTCATAGCGCGCCAGGCCCGGGGCGACATTACCCATGACCGCTATCGCTACAATCGCCGCGCTAAGCATCGTTTCGTATTATCCCGCCACCGACAATTTCGAAGAGAAGATCTCCGGCACCGTGGTCAAATTAAAAATGATCGGCGTACCGGCTTCCGGCGATACTAAGTCGTTCTTCATCGGTGAGACCGAGGTGACCTGGGACCTTTTCGACATCTGGGCCTTCCGGCTGGATCAAATTCAAGAGCAAATCGATTCGGGTGTCGATGCTGAGTCGCGTCCGAGCCGTCCCTACGGAGCCCCTGATTGGGGATTCGGACACGCAGGCTACCCCGCCATCGGTATGACGTCCCATGCCGCCGAGACGTTTTGCAAATGGATTTCTACTAAGACCGGCCGGAAGTACCGACTCCCCACCGAGGCCGAATGGGAGGTGGCCGCACGGGCCGGAGCAACCGCGCTGCCCGGGCCGCTCGACAAATACGCGTGGTTCTGGGACAACGCGATGGACAAGACCCATTCGGTCGCCAAAAAGGCGGCGAACGCTTTCGGCTTGTTCGACACGCTCGGGAATGTGGCCGAATGGTGCATTCGGAAGAACGGGACCGCAGTCGTCGCCGGCGGATCATACAACGACAAGAAGTCGGGGATCGACTTCGGCGTTCGGGAGAAGCAACTCCCGAAATGGAACCAACGCGATCCGCAGATTCCCAAGAGCAGATGGTGGCTTTGCGACGCGCCTTTTGTGGGATTCCGCTTGGTCTGCGAGCGTTGATTGGGCTATGCTTAGCCATGGACAAGTCTGACTCCCTGTCGCGACGCGAATTCGTCGGTAAGGCCGCCGCCGCGACGGCATCCATGCTCATTCCCGCCGGGGTTTTCGCCGGAGGTACAGACGTTATCCGCGTGGGCCTAATCGGCTGTGGCGGACGCGGAACAGGCGCCGCCACCGACGCGGCTGCGGCAAACGACGGCGTCGTACTGTGGGCCATGGGCGATGTCTTCCCGGACCGCCTTGCCAGCTCGCGTGAAAACCTAAAGGGCGCGCTCGGGCAGCGGTACCGCGTGACCGACGAACGAGCGTTCACGGGTTTCGACGCCTACAAGAAAGTCATCGCAAGCGGCATCGACGTCGTAGTACTGACCGCGCCTCCGGGTTTCCGGCCTTCGCATCTACAGGCTGCAATCGAAGCGGGCAAGCATGTGTTTATGGAGAAGCCCGTAGCGGTCGACGCACCGGGCGTTCGGTCGATTATCGCTTCGTCGGAGATGGCCACGGCGAAGAAGCTCTGCATCGTCGCCGGAACTCAAAGACGCCACGACGTGGCCTATAGGGGGGCGATTGCGCGAATACACGAAGGGGCGATCGGCAAAGTCCTCGCGCTGCATGCGTATTGGAATCAGGGTGGCCTCTGGATGCACCCGCGCAAGGACGAGTGGAGCGATATGGAGTGGCAGCTTCGCAATTGGCTCTATTTCACCTGGCTTTCCGGCGACCACATCGCCGAGCAACATATTCACAATGTCGACGTTTGTAATTGGGCGATGAAGGCTCACCCGGTGCGGGCTATCAGCCTTGCCGGAAGGGAAGTTCGGACGACTCCGGCTTACGGCCATATTTTCGACCACTTCGCGACCGAGTTCGAGTACGACAACGGTGTTAAAATGGTCAGCATGTGCCGGCAGATCGACGGAACGGCGAGCCGAGTGGCAGAGCACGTCGTCGGATCTGAGGGCACGTCGAACGCGAACACCTGGATCCAAGGAGAGAAGCCTTGGCGATTCGACGGGGAGCGCCCGAATCCATACGTCGAAGAGCACAAGCATTTATACGAAGCAATCGTCTCCAAGAAGCCGATCAATGAGGGCCGACAGGTCGCCGAGAGCACGATGACCGCGATCATGGGGCGGATGGCGGCGTACACCGGGCAGGAGGTCACCTGGGACACCGCTCTCAATTCGCAAGAGAGCCTTATGCCGGCGAAGCTCGAAATGGGCCCGCTCTCGGTACCGCCGGTTGCCATCCCGGGCGTTACGAAGCTGGTATAGCTCCATGGCCAAGCTAACACGCAGGGAAATGCTTCAGGCGGGTTTGGCCGCCGCAACGGCAGCAGCCGTTCCGTCGCTCGCGAGAGGGGAAGTGAGAACAGTGCAAAAGACCACCTTCAAACTAAGGTACGCGCCGCATTTCGGCATGTTTCAGAACCACGCCGAGGATGATTTGGACCAAGTCCGATTCGCCGCGGACGAGGGGTTCACCGCCTGGGAAGACAACGGCATGGCCGGGCGCAGCAGGGAGTTCCAAGAGACCTTTGCCAAGCTGATGGCCGAGAAGAAGATGCAGATGGGCATCTTCGTCGCGCATTCGATCGATTGGCAGAACCCATCGTTGACGGCCGGCAATAAGGGCATCGAGGACAAGTTCGTAGCCGACATAAAGAACTCTACCGAAGTCGCGAAACGCATCGACGCAAAATGGGTTACGACAGTACTGGGCCGCGTCGCCCAAAATATGCCGATGGGCCACCAGATCGCAAACGTCGTGAAGGCCCTCCGCAGAGCGGCCGAAGTCTGTGAGCCGAGCGGCATGGTTATGGTTGTGGAGCCTCTGAATTGGCGCGACCATCCCGGCATGTTCGGCGCGACCAGCGACATTCTGCGAGCAGTGTGTGAGGCGGCAAATCACCCCTCCGTCAAGATTCTTCAAGACCTCTACCACCTTCAGGTGACGGAAGGCAACCTCATCGACAACATGAATCGGAGTTGGGAGCACATTGCCTACTTCCAGACCGGTGATAATCCCGGACGGAATGAGCCCGGCACGGGCGAGGTGAACTATCGCAACGTGTTCAAGCACATCCATTCGCGGGGTTTCACGGGCATCTTGGGCATGGAGCACGGCGCGAGCAAACCTGGCAAGGAAGGCGAGCGCGCGGTGATCGACGCGTATCGCGCTGCCGATAATTACTGACATCGATGTCGCGTCTCGCGGTTCGTGACCTGGTGATGCGATTCCCCGCGGTGTGCGCGCTGGGTGGCGTGTCGCTGGAGTTCGCGGCGGGACAAACGCACGGGATAATCGGCGAGAACGGTGCAGGCAAGAGCACGCTGATGCGCATTCTTTCGGGTTTGCTGCAACCGACGTCCGGCGAGGTGCTGATCGACGAGGCGCCGATCCATCTGCGCGGCGCAGCGGATGCCCTGTCGAAGGGGATCGGGATGATCCACCAGGAACTAAACTTGGTGGACGACCTTACGGTTGCCGAAAACATCTTCCTCGGTAGAGAGCCTCGCAAGTATCTCTCGATCGACTCGGCGGCGATGAACACGGAGGCCGCTCTTTATCTCGCGAAGGTGGGTGCGAAGTTTCCGCCAGGCGAGCCGCTAAGCAATCTATCCCTTGCGCAAAAGCAGCTCGTCGAAATCGCAAAAGCGCTCTCGCACAACGCCTCCGTGATCATCATGGACGAGCCGACGGCCGTCCTGGGCGATGCGGGGACCCGGAGCCTGTTCGACCTGATCGAGGAACTAAAAGCAGGCGGCGCCACGATCCTCTACGTTTCGCACCGGCTCGCGGAGGTGGAAGAGATCTGCGACACAATCACGGTTCTTCGCGATGGAATCGTCGTTCGCACCCTGGAGGCCGGCGAGGCAACCCAGGAGCAACTCGCCGGATATATGGTAGGGCGGGTGTTCCAGGACGTATTTCCCGACAAAACGCCGGCGCAAGCGAACGATGCCTTGCTTTCGGTCGAAGGAGTAGGAGGCGCGAGCTTCGAGGTGCGGCCGGGCGAGATCGTCGGCTTAGCCGGCCTGGTCGGCTCTGGTCGGACCGAGCTTGCCGAAATGCTCGTAGGCTTGCGCGAAACGAGCGGAACGATTCGAGTCGGAGGCCACCTTGCTGCGATTCGGTCCCCTCGGGATGCGGTCAAACTCGGCATCGCGTATGTGTCCGAAGACCGCAAGGACGCAGGACTCCTGCTTTCACTCGACGTCATCAAGAACGCAACACTGGCAAACCTCTCGTCGTACGCGGGGCCCTTAGTCGACACGCGTCGGGAGCGGGAAGGCGTCGAGAAGTGGGTGAACGAGCTCGACGTTCGAGCCGGAGACCTCGATGCGCCTATCTTGTACTTGAGCGGAGGAAATCAGCAGAAAGTCTCTATAGCGAAGTGGCTCGACCTCGAACCGCGGATTCTGATCCTCGACGAACCCACGCGTGGCGTGGACGTCGGGGCTAAGCAGGAGTTGTACCGCCTTATCCACAGGCTCGCGGCTGACGGAATGGCGTGCATCGTCATCTCCTCCGAGATGCCGGAGCTCATTGGTTTGTGCCACCGGATTCTCGTCATGCGAAACGGGTCGCCGGCGGGCGAACTGTCCGGCAACGCCTCCGAGGAGGAGATCATGATGCTCGCCGCCGGAGCTGGGGCGGCGTGACCAAGGGCGCATTCCTCCAGCGATACGGTGTGCTTGTCGCGTTCTTGCTACTTTTTGTCGTGAGTGCGGCGTGGCGCCCTAATGTCTTCCTCCAGCCGGAGAACCTGCGCAACATCGTAAATCAGAATGTGCCAGTTGGGATTATCGCTCTCGGCATGACGTTGGTGATCGTGACCGGAGGAATCGACCTTTCGGTGGGGAGCATGATGGCGCTGACTGCTGCGCTTGGCGTTCTTGCCCTGAACAAGGTGATGGCCGGGGGCGCGTCGGAATCCGCGGGAGCCGCGGTTGCGGCGGTAACCTGCGGCGGGTCAGGAATCGCGCTCGGCGCTCTGAATGGGTTTCTGGTTTCAGCAGGACGCGTGGCGCCGTTCGTGGCGACACTCGTGGGCCTTGTCGCGTTTCGCTCGCTCTGCCTCGCGATCGCCTCGGGCGGCGAGCTCAGATCGTCGAGCTCCGAGGTGTTTCCCGGCCTCGGACGCGGCGGGATACCGCTGCCGTTCATCGGGACGCAAAGCGGCTCGCCCCTCATCGTCACTTGGGCGATCATTCTCTTCATGCTCGCAGCGCTCGCCGCCGGATTCATCCTTAACAAGACCCGCTTCGGCCGTTACGCTATCGCGGTAGGGGCGAACGAGCGGGCCGCCAAATACTCGGCGGTGAACACGGGCGCCGCGAAGTTCTGGGCGTATACGGCGCTCGGTGTCTTCGTAGGGCTTGCTGCGCTCACTTCCGCCACGCGCATGAATTCGGTAGCCACCTCGTCCCTCGGACTCTATTACGAACTGGACGCAATCGCGGCGGTCGTCATCGGCGGGACAGCCCTGCGAGGCGGCAGCGCCCGCATTTGGGGCACGGTCGTGGGTGTCTTGCTGCTGGGAGTGATCACGAACTTGCTGGTTGTCGCCGGGGTTTCTGTTTATTGGCAGGGAGTCGTCAAGGGCGCGATCATTTTGGCGGCGGTGCTGATACAGCGCGGAAAATCCGAACTCTGAACCCCTTCCTCTATTTTCCGTGGGTACAGACCTCGATGTTGCCGATCTCCAGCGCGAGAAAATGGAGGAAGGTGCAGGGTATGGAGGCAAGTGCGCAGATTCTCCCTCTACAAGCGACGAAGCCAACCCTGCCCGCGATTAGAGAGGTAGTTCGGGGTACAACCCACCGGGAGAAACCATGATCCTTCGACAGATTTTCACGCTTGCAACCGCGACTTTCGTTTTTGCCTTGTTCGGCGGCGGCTGCCAGAACGAGGCCAAGCCCGGGACGGCATCGAGCGCAACCCCTGCCGGAAAGAAACTCAAGATCGGAGTTTCCGTGCCGGCCGCGGACCACGGCTGGACCGCCGGAATGGTGTGGTGGGCCGAACAGGCCATGAAGCTCTACCCGGACGTCGAGTGGACTTTTGCTTCCGCGGAGAACCCGGAGAATCAGGTCAAGGACCTCGAAACGATGATGGCCGCCGGGGTGGACGCCGTCGTGATCCTCGCAACCGAGAGCGCGCCGATCACGCCGACCGCGGAGCAAATGCACGAGAGAGGCATCCTACTCGTGAGCGTTGACAGGGGCTTCCTCAAACCGGTTGCGGACGTGTTCATCGAGGGCGACAACAAGTCTTTCGGACGCAAAGCGGCGCAGTACATGGTCGAGAAGTTAGGCGGGCAAGGCAAAATCGTGATTCTCGAAGGCATTCCGAGCACGGTCAACACGGACCGCGTGGAGTCGGCGATGGAGGTTTTCGGGGCGAGCCCCGGCATCCAAGTCCTCGACCGGCAGACCGGCATGTGGAATAAGGAGAAAGCGCTCAACGTGATGCAGACCTTCCTGCTTAAGCACAAACAGATCGATGCCGTCTGGGCAGCGGACGACGATATGGCGTTGGGCGTCGAGCAGGCGCTCAAAGAAGCCGGGCGAGACAGAGGCGTTTGGATACTTGGCGGCGGAGGCATGAAGGACATCGTAAAGCGCGTAATGGACAACGACTCGATGTTCCCAGCGGACATCACTTATCCGCCGTCGATGATCGCGGTGGGCATCCAGAAGGCCGTCTCCATCCTGCGCGACGGGCGAGAAAGGGTGATGCAGTTCACGCCGAAGCACATGATCATCGACGTTGACCTGATCACGCCCGAGAACGCGAAGGGCTATTACTTCCCGGAGTCGGTCTTCTGAACCATCGCAGAGGGTTTACCCTAATCGAGCTTCTCGTAGTCATCGCAATCATCGCGATATTGGCGGCTATCCTCCTTCCGGTTTTCAGCAAGGCCAAGGAGGCGGCCAAGGCCACGACGTGCAGCTCTAATGTTCACCAACTCGCCGTTGCGATGGAGATGTATCGCTCATCAAACGACGGAGGCTACAGTCTTGCCGCCTACCAAAACGGGGCGGATCTTTTCATCTGGCACGACATGCTCGACCCGTTCGTCCGGAACAAGCAAATTTGGCTTTGTCCGGGCTGTTCACTGGCGGAAACCGATGCGAACGGCATGCCCACGTCGCATTTCGGGTACAACGCCCACTATTTAACGTCGATCGCCTACGACTTCTCGAACTTCGCGGAACACACCGCAACGAACGAATCCGCTTTCGCGACGCCCGCCGAGACGATCCTGTTTACGGTTGCCAAGAGCAGCGTGCCGGACAGTTGGTGCGGGGACGAGGGCAAGTTTCTGCTGCCACCTTCGGGGCCAGACAGCGACTGCTGGGGACGACCCATGGGCACACACGGCGGCGCGGTGGCCATCGCCTGGATGGACACGCACGCGTCGCGTTGGCAGACGTCGAGGTTCTACGATCAGTCGCTGGGGGATACTTACTTCGATACCGAGTAGCTACAGCTTCCGAATGCGGATATTCCGGTAAGCCACGGCGTCGCCATGGTCCTGCAACGCGATGTGCCCGGTCTTTACTTTGCCATAGCTCGGCCAGTCTGCGAACTTGCTCGCGGCAACGAGCGACGTCCACTCGGGGCCGCCGAGCGTATACGCGACGGCCTTGTAGCCGTTGAGCCAGTATTCGATGTCATTGCCCTTGGCTATAATTCGAACCTCGTTCCAGCTCCCGGCAGGTCGACCCACATCGCGCTTGGGGGCGTGCAGGCCATAGTTCGAGCCTGCCGACGTGAGCGGGTTCATCCCGTCCGGGTGCACGTCGTCGTCGAGAACCTGCATTTCGGGCGCGCTCAGGTACACGGCCGTAAGGTCCTCGGAGACGCGGATGAAAATGCCGCTGTTACCACCTGGCGAAACCTTCCATTCGAGCCTTAGCTCGAAGTCCGAGTATTGATCCTTCGTAACGATGTCGCCCGCGCCGGCGCCCTTTGCGATCCTGAGTTCGCCGTCGCTGGCCGACCAGCCTGCGGGCAGCGTTTGTTTCCTGAAACCGCGCCACTTATCCGTCGCCTTGCCGTCGAATAGCAGCTCGAATCCCCGACGCGCTTCTTCGGGAGTCAGCGCATTCACTTCTCTCGTTGCGCCCACACGGCCCGGCTTATGCGCTGGAATGCGATTAAGGGTATACCAGCCCTCCGTCGTCCATAGATCCGCGTTCGAGGCGCTGACGATTCCACGGCCGATCCTGATATGCACTACGTGTCCGGCCCTCATCCCTGGCAGTTCCAGGAACACCCTCTTGCGGTCGCGCGAGATCGTGACGCTCTTTACTGCCAGCGACTGCTCATCGATTTTGGGCCCGCCGTACTCGATCGTCGGGACATATCGCCACATTCGTGCGGTGTAATCGCCCGTTCCCTCGCCCATGCCCGGCATTAGCGGCTGGGTCAGTTCGATCTCCATGCCGTTAGCCTTCGCTCGGACCGCCAGCATTTCGAACGCGCTCTTCCCATTGTAAGCGAGGCGTTGCAGGCCGTAACGCTTCTTCCCTTCCTGACCCCAGTTGCCCGTCGAGCCGATTCCGCCTACGTACAAGTTCTTATCCGGCCCCCAGACGAGACGGTTGATGCCGGCTTCAAGGCCTTGGGTAAAGCGAAACACACAACCTTGCAATTGGCCGTCCACTTGTTCGACGAACACGCGCTTGACGCCGCCGTGGGTCACGTCGCCGTGGATCATTTGGTTCTTGTAAGGACCCACGTTCAGCGGACCGCACTGGCTCGGTGAGTTGCCGATCTCGCCTTGAGGCAGCCATACGACCGGCGGCTTCTCAACTAATTTTGTGTCGGGTTCAACGGACCGCGACCCGAAGAAAGCGCCCGGCGTGAAGTGCATGACTTTGGAAGAAGGCAGCCAGTCGCCTTGGTTGTCGGTCACGAAGATCTCGCCGTTGTAGCCGAAGCCGATGCCGTTGGGGGCGCGCAAGCCGCTTGCAACGAACTCGAAATCTCCGTCTTTCGATATTTTGACGACCTTGCCACGGTCGGGATTCTGGGGGTTCGTGCTCTTCCCACCAGGGTTGATCGCCGTGGCGAGATTTGCATAGAAGTAGCCCTTGTCGTACAAAAGGCCGAAGGCGAATTCGTGGAAATTCGCAGTAACCCCCCAGCCGTTGGCAACAGCGAAGTACTCGTCGATGACGTCGTCGCCGTCGTGGTCGATCAGCTTTGTGAGTTCTTGCTTTTGCAGGACGTAAATGTCGCCATCCAAAACCTTCAGTCCAAGCGGCTCGGCGAGGCCCGCGGCGATCCGTTTCACCTTGATGTCGTGCGGCTTCGGCGCCTGCACTCCGTCGAGGATGTAGACCGCGCCGTCCGGGTCCCAGGTGCAGATCACCATGCGGCCGTCGGGCAGGAAGTCCATTCCGCCAACGCGCGGCTCGAAGTTGTCGGGTCGAACGGTCTCCAAATCGAAAGCCGGGTGCACGCCTTCGAGGGGCAAGCCGTCGCCGGGCCGAAATCGCCTCGCCAAGTCGAATGTGCGCTTTTTGCCGGGGGAGGTCACACGCACCTCGCCGGCCTGGGTGGTATACGCAGAGACGGGTATGACCTCGAAGGCCGACGCGCCGGGAAGCTTCCATTCGAGCTTCAGAGCTTCGTCGAACGTGTTCTCGAAGAATTCGATTTCGATAGGGTGCTCGCCCGGTGCGAGGCGGAACTTGCCTGTCTTCGGAATGTCGGCGCTATGAAGTCCGTCGTGGTCCACGATCATTTCGTCGCGGATCATGAAGCGCGAGCCGTCGTCCGACGTTAACCGGAACTCGTACTCCCCTTCGGTTTCGACGTTGAGGAAGCCTGTGAGGCGGGCGTAGAAGTGCTGCTCCTCCATTCCAAACTCGCCAGCCTTGCTGAAGTTCACGGTCGGCACGACCACCGAGTAGTTGGGCGTCTGGCCGTCGAGCAGGCGCGGGATGCGGTCCATAGCGGACCCGATCCAGTAAACGCGAAGAGCCAAGCCGGGTTCGCGCGGCGGGTCTTGCTGGCGATAGGTCCGTAGCGGGACGACGCGCACACCTCTCCCCTTGTGGGAGAGATCCGTGAGGGGTTGCCTTTCGGGTGCATAAATCGTGGAGATTTGCGTACCGTTCGATATCGACAGGACACCCTCGTCGAAAAGCTGCCCGCCGACCGTCCGCTCGCCGGTTCGGCGGAAGCTTTGGCCGGTCCACCCCCGCGGCGCAAGCATCGCTAACGATGCTCGTTCGCCTTCGCGAAGGCCCTTCGTTTGAAAGTTTCTTTCGAGTGCCAGTTTCCCGTCGGGCTGCTCTTTCACCTCAGGGTTTTCGTAGACCCAGGCGACCCGCTTGCCGGGCAGTCGGAAGCGATACTGCAGAGTGAGTTTCTCGCCATCGATCCGGTAGCCCTTGAATTCGGGCTTAGCGCCGCCGGCCGTCCAAACCTGTTCGTCCACGATGCCCGGCAGGTGGACGGTTCCCATGCTCGTCGGCTGTGGGCCGTGCACGGTCGTATAAACCGCGCCGTCGAATTTCACGCCGCCCGTCCAGGCACGGTAAAGCCCGCAGTTCGTCGCGTCGTACGCAACCCAAAGGTCCTTATGCAGCGCGATCGTGAGAATTCTGGCTCGCCCGTCCAGGACGGAGCGGAAGGCCCAAATATCGCGCGGCCGATCGGGTGAGAGCGGCATGGCGGTGAGGGCGAGTGCGATTACCGTGGTGAGCATGGTCTCGATTGAATCTTACCGGAGTAGTCCTGCGCCAGACGCTTGCCATAACCGCCGAACCGCCGTAGCCGCGTGGGCGTGGACGATGAACTCTCAATCTGGCCGCGTGCCTTGTGCGAATCTGCGGGTGCCGTTGGTTGAAGCTGGCATTCGAGGTGGCCGTCGCCGCGGGAGAAAGTTGCTCCTTGCCTTTGGCCATCGGTCGGCGCTCGCCCTGTATTTGCCGTTATAATGATCATATGTTATGGATCGCGTTTATTCCGATAGTCGCGAGCCAACCTAAGATTGAGCTCGCAGAGCCATTCCTCGCGAAAGCCGGCGATGAGATCATCAAGGTCGAAGTCGGCCACGCAGCTCCTATCCTCGCCGATTTCGACGGCGACCAACTTCCAGACCTGCTCGTAGGCCAATTCGGCCAGGGCAGACTGCGCGTTTACAAGAACGTCGGCACCCGCACCGAGCCAAAGTTCGACAAGTTCGAGTGGTTTCAGGCGGGCGGCAAGATCGCCGAAATCGACGCTGGGTGATGCATCGGCTTCGGTCCGCGGTTCGCGGACTTCGATAGCGACGGCAAGCCCGACATGATCTCAGGCTCCTACACTAAAAGCCTCACCTTCTTCAAAGGCCTCGGCCACGGCAAATTCGCCGAAGGCAAGCCGATCACCAAGAAAGACGGCAAGCCGATCTCGACGGACTACGCGCAAACGCCTTGCATGGGTGATTGGGACGGCGACGGCGACTACGACATCGCCATGGGCGTTATCATGGGGCCCGTGAAGCTTTACCGCAACAACGGTGACATGACGTTCGGCGACGGTGAAGAGTTCAAGCTGAACGGCACGTCGATTCAAGCCCCTGACGGTGGCCCTTGCATCGTCGATTGGGACGGTGACGGAGTCCTCGACCTGCTCCTAGGCGACGACACCGGCAACGTGAGCTTCTACAAAGGAACCGCAAAGGGCTCCGTGGACCTGTCATATGACAAGGAAAATGGTTTCGTCATTCCTATGCAAAGGCAGGAAGATGCGTGGAAGGCTCGCAAACTCGACCCGAACTCGCCGACGGGATTCTCGCCCGCTAAGCCCGGGGCCAGAACGAAACCCTATGCGGCGGACTGGAACGGCGACGGCAAGCTCGACCTCCTCGTGGGAGACTACATCCAACTAGAGAAGCCCGCTCAGAAGCTCTCGGCCGAAGATCAAAAGAAGCTGAAGGCCCTCGAGCGGCAGCACGCGGAACTAATGCGCAAAATGTCTATCTGCCAACAGCGGCTGGGCAATGCTGCGCTGAAATCGCTTGATAAGAAGAACTTCAGTGAACTCGAGCAGTCTCAGATGGGCGCCTACGGGAAAGCCTATCAGAAAGAGGCACAAAGGGACAACGAGTATCAGAGGGTCATTAAGAAGTACTCCGCGCTATATCCCGAGATCGCGAAGCTCAAACCACAGGCGGAAGGTACCGGCGTAGTCTGGGTCTACCTACGAAAGTAGCCCGCAACTGAGTACCCTCATCCTCGGAGGGATGAGGGCATCTTTCTTAGGCTGCTACTTCTCCCCTCGCCGCTCCGACGGTGAGGGGCCCAACTCCCACCCCGCAAGTCCGGCCAAAACGAGGCCGGGAATGAAATCGGCTGTCGGAATCGCCTTCAGATCGAGCAGGTTGAGCCCGATGGCGATGAGGATGAGTCCGCCGGTTGCGGTTACTTCGTCGAGAATGCGCCGCTGCTCGGCTAAGAACCTGAGGCGGCGGGCACCCAGGGTCAGTGGAGTCTGGACAGCGAGAACGGTTCCGGCGGATAGCAATACCCCGGGCCCGGAGGCTGCTGCGAAAAACACAGACGACACGCCGTCCAGAGCCGACTTGATTCCCAGGAGGTGGATCTTGCCTTCTAGGCCATCCTCCAGGCAACCCAGCAGCGTCATCGGGCCGACGCAAAATAGGATGCTCGTGGCGACAAACACGGCGGAGAAGCCTTCACCGCCGCCGATCGCCGCTTGAGCCCAAGCTCCAAACGCCTCGATCCCCGCCTGGAAACCTAGAAGATGGCCGATTAGCTCTCCGACGATCAAGGAACCTATGGGTACCAGCGGATTGCGAGTCGAGAGGAACATCTTGACGCCCATGGCCAAAGTCCCGATCCCGATCGCCGCCTGCGATAGGTCTTTATAGGTGCTTGGCAGATGTTCGCGCCCGGCCAGCCCAAGCAGCCCGCCTGCCACTACGGCGCCCGCATTGAGTAAAGTCCCTCTTATGACCGAGAGTTTACAATGCAAACCGCGATCTTAGTGGCCGCTTGTCTTGCGTCGACGGTTCAAACGACCGAAATGGCGCTCACAATCGACGGCGCCGAAGTCGGCCGCGTTTGGATCACCGAGAAGCTGACTGGGGCCGGTGGCAAGGTCGGCCAGTTCAAGATGCAGCTTATCAAGGGCCCGCAGAGCGTTACGATCATCGAGGAAGCTGAATACGACAAGGACGGCCGGCCGGTGCGCAAGACATTCTCGCAGGGAGGGGCGGGTTCACGGGTTGCCACGTTTAGCGGTGGCGTCGTGACGGTGGTGATGGAAGCGGAGGGTCAGACCGAAACAAAGGCCATTCCGATTCCCACGAGTGCCGACGTGCGCGCTAAAAGCGAGTTTTGGTTCCTGCGCGACAAGCCCATGCCCGGCGCAAAGAGCGTTTACCACCGTTTCGACGTAAAGGAACTCGCTTGGGTCAAGACGCAGGTGACGTACGTGGGGCCGGGGACGCTGAAGATCCGTGGCAGAGCTGTGAAGGCACACCTAACCAAGTCCGGGCCAGGAAAGGCATGGGTCGACGACCATGGCCGGCCGCTCAGAATCGAGGCCGGCAAGCTGGTGATGCTCAAGGATGGATGAGATACTGCGGGTCGGGGTGGTCGGCTGCGCCGGCAAAATGGGCCGCGAGGTATGCAAGACGGTCGACGCGGCGCCCGACATGGTGCTTGCCTTGGCAATCGATCGGGAACGGGTCGGCGAATCGGTTAGGGAGTTTACGAGCCCCCACGCGCCCGATTTGAAGATCAGCGATAAGCTTTCGGAATCCCTCGATAACGCCGGCGAGGTCCACGCGATCGTGGATTTCACCCATCCGAAGTTCGCTGCTCACCACGGCATGGTCGCGCTGAAGCACGGGGTTACGCCGATCATCGGCACCAGCGGCCTCAGC
>JACDEQ010000194.1 GCA_013816225.1 Armatimonadota bacterium
GCCCGGGAATCACCATGCTTGGGACCAGGTACCACAAGGTAACGATGTCCTGCGCCCAAAGCGCCAGAACGATTCCGAGTACGGTCGCCATAGCCAGGCCGACGCGGGTATAGAGCGTGAGCTGTGCCTCCGTCGCGTTCTCCTTGATCCTTCCGAGGAGATCACGCCCCAGGGTGGAGCCGGAGATGAACGTGTAGCCGACTGTGGCGGCGAGAATCGCTCCGAACATGCCGGCGAAGAAAACGCCCCTGATTCCATCAGGCAGGACAGCGCTCCCGTAAATGGGGAACAGATCGAGTTCCAGAGACTTCGGCGGCTGCAGGGCGTGCATCGCGTACATCGCCGTGAGGGTGGTCAGTGTGTCGAAGATCACCCAGAACACGACGGCGAGCAGGACGCCTCGCTTCGCGGCCTTCTCGCTGTGAACGGAGGCGACGCGCTGGTGGAAGCCGGGGTCGACGAACGTCCATGATCCAACAAGAAACCAGCTCAGCACCCAGGGCAGGCCGTTGCCGGCGTCCCAAGCTCGCTTGATTGGCTCGATTTGGCTCGCAACGTGTGTTGGGGAGCCGTACCTGGTTATGGAGATGACGAGGATTGTGATAAAGGCCGTGTACATCATCACGAAGCTGATGGCATTGCTGCGAGCGTCCGCGAGCAGGCCGCCGCGATAGAGAAACAGCGTTCCGACGATCGCGCCGAGCGCAGTGGCGGGAACGATCTCCATGCCGGTCGATATCGCGAGCAACGAGCCGAGCATCATGATGAAGGCTGCCGGCGACGCCAGCAGCATGACCAAGGCGGCGGAGATGAGGCCGCAAGTCTTGCCGTAGCACCGCTCGATTCGTTCGGGGATGCTGATCTGCGGTTCGCGTCGCACCTGCTTCGCCATGATCAGCGCGAATAAGACTCCGAAGGTCCAGTAGGGAAGTCCATTGATCGTCAGGTTCGCGAGCCCGAAACGGCCGTAGAGCTGGCCGGACCCGAGCACGCCGCCATACCAGGTTGCCACGAGTGTGGCGACGAACAGCGGCATCGTCAGGGTACGTCCGGCTGCGACGAGTTGAAGCGTAGAGTTCTCTTTGAGCTTGGCGCTAAACCCGAGCGCGAGGACGCTGCAGAAGAACAGGACTAGGACGACGTAGTCAGCGGGCGCGAAATTCACCATGAGACGTCACCCTCGAAACGCCCGACGAACACAAGCAATGAACCCGACTCGATTTCGAGTTTCACAATTTCCCCCGTGCTCCGATTCGACACACCGTCGCGGCCGCCGGCCAAGAGTTCGAGGCCATCGACAGGAAACTCCAGCCCTTCGGCGCGCCGGACCCGCGTGGGCAAGGCAGGGAGAAGTGAGACGAGCAAGCTCGGTCGGGTCTCAAGCGCCCGATTGCCGGGGCCTACGCAGTGTGCGATCATCCTTTCGAACACGAGCCTTATCCTGGCCCTCTCCTGATAGGGGCCCGCCGAGTACAGGGCGGAAAGAGAATGGTCGATGCGCGTGCCCTCGGCGCCAAAGACGACAATGTCGGTTGCTTGCAGGCCTTCGGCATGGCGAAGGGCCTTTTGGCAGTCGGTCAGATTTTGGTCTACGATATGGACCACTTTCTCCGCCGGCAACGAGGCGAGCACCGACGAATCGATCCCATCGAGGTCGCCAATGACGACGTCCGGTGAGACGTTGTTGTCGGCCAGCAGATTCGCGCCCCCATCTGCCGCTATGATGAGATCCGCGCCCGGAAGCCAAGGCAGCAGCATCGCTGCCTGTAGCCGTTCCCCATGGAGTACGATGAGAGCGTTCTTGGACACGGTAAAAGCTTACTCGGTCGAGGCATTAGCACATTTTCCCGTGTTAATTCACAACTAAAAAAACAAAAAAAACTATAGAAGAAGGGAGGAAAACGGCCTAAGAACGCGGTATCTTGAATTAACGCCGCCAAAGGGACTGCGAGGTGGGAGGAGCATTGGTAGGCATCCTATGGCGGCTTCACCTTTGCGTGTGCTCTGACAAGATGGACTACCAGATGAACTTCGACGACGACCCGATTGTGGTCAAACTGGTCAACGCTTGGGAGCGTGCAATGACCCGTCTGGAACCGACGATGTCACCCCCTCAATTCCAACGATTCCTGAAGCCTCTACAGCCCAAATCGCGCGACGGAAGCGTCATTACCGTAGGCGCCCCCGGCCAGTTCCTGGTCTCCTGGGTCAGTAAGAATTTCGAAGACCGCATCGCGGAAGCCCTATCAGACGAACTGGGGGAAGCGGTGCAGATCAAGCTCATCGCGGAGCCGAAGCCAAAGCCGGCGGTGCTGATCGAGACGCCGATCTCGTCGCCCGCGGTTCCTCATCAACAGTTTTGCGACAAGTTTACGTTCGATAACTTCATCGTGGGCCAGAGCAACCGGTTGGCCCACTCCGGGGCGTTCGCCGTGGCCGACCTGCCGGGTCGAAGGTTCAATCCCCTTTTCATCTACGGGGCGAGCGGTCTCGGGAAAACACACCTCCTTCACGCCATCGCCAACACGCTCGCCGCGAAGGGCGAACCCGTCGTCGTGAGCTACACGACTGGCCAGGAGTTCGCGGAAAAGTTCGTCGCATCCTTGCAGCACGGACGCATGGAGCAGTTCCGGCGCACGATTCGAAACTCCGAGGTCTGGCTGGTGGACGACGTCCAGTTCGTCGCGGGCAAAGACAAGACGCAAGAGGAGCTTTTCCATTCGTTCAACCAACTCCAGCAATCCGGGAAGCAGATCGTTCTGACCTCTGATAGGCCGCCCCGCGACCTTTACGGGATGGATGACCGGCTTCGCTCCCGCTTCGAGGGCGGCCTCGTCGCCGATGTCATGCCGCCGGACACCGAGACACGCACCGCGATCGTGAAAGCGAAGGCTGAAGCCGATGGGGTTGGCCTTAGCCATGAGGTCTGCGAGTTCTTGGCCATGAACGTCCCGGGCAATATTCGGACGCTCGAAGGCGCCCTTACAAAGGTGGTGGTGCAGGCGAGCTTTTCGGGTGTTGACGTAACGACCGACCTCGCAAAGGAGATCGTCGAAGCGTCTTACCCATCCGGAGCGGGGCATAAGCCGACGTTCGACAAGATTCTGGAAGAAGTCGGATCGTACTTCGACATTCTACGCAAGGACCTTGTGGGACCGAGCCGCAAGGCCGACTTCACGCATGCCCGCCACATTTGCGTCTACCTAGCGCGCAACATTACCGGGGACAGCTGGAAGCGGCTCGGCGAGCGGTTTTACCGCGATCATACGTCGATGATCCACGCCTACCAGAAGATTTCAGAGCTGGCAACTAAGGACATCGAGACTCAGAGCCACCTCAGAAACCTCGAGCGGCGTTTGAACTCCGCCTGCTGACCATGATTCTCGGCGAAATGACCTGGCAAGAGGTCCGCGATGCCTCACGTGAACTTGTGTGCGTCATCCCGACAGGCAGCCTCGAGCAGCACGGCCCTCATCTACCCCTGCTCACGGACACGCTCTTATGCACTGCGGTTGCTAAGCAGGCCGAGGTCCGCACTGCCGACAAATCGCTACTCCTTCCCGGAATCTGGCTCGGCTGCAGCGCTCATCACATGGCGATGGACGGTACCGCCACCGCGAGCAGTCAAACATACGTTAGCGTCCTGACCGATGTTGTCACGTCGTTCATGACCCATGGGTTCCGCAAATTCCTCGTCCTGAACGGCCACGGCGGTAATACGGAACAGAACGGCGTTGCCCTCCGGGAGTTGAAGCGCGGACACCCCAATGATCTGCTCTCGCATGCAGACTATTACGGCCTCGTCGGCCCCGACGGTGAGAAGGCGATGCAGGGCCCGCTGAAAACGATCCGCCATTCCTGCGAAGCCGAAGTCTCGATGATGCTGCACTTGCACCAGGACCTGGTGAGAGTCGACAAGTTGCGCGATGACGGGCTGACGCTCCAACCGAAAGCCCCGGCGCGTTTGTCGATTATTCAGAACTACGACGAAATTACGGAAGAGGGCAGCTTTGGTTACTCGACCTTCGGAACGGCTGAGACGGGCAAAACCCTCGTCGACCTTGCGGTCAAAGGAGTGAGCGAAGCGATCGAATATGTGCACGCCGGCTACTCCTTGGCGAGGTAGCGTCGGAGCCCTCTTCCAAAGGTGTGAGTTCGATGCCGAATGTCTGAACCATCCGCGCCAGCTCCTCATCGGAACAAACAATGGGCATGTCGAGCATCTGTATGGCGTCTACCGCGTGCGGGAACGCGTACGCCAAGCTTCGACATGGATCGAGGAAGGACTTCGCTACGAACTTCGCGAGCCACAGCGGCACGGATGGATGCCAGGAGCGCCGATGGATGCATTATCTTCTCAGCAACCGCAACGACCTTGCGTAGGGGTAGCCTTTCGGGGCCGGCCACTTCGAAAGTCTGCTGCGACGCCTCCGGGAATCGGCACCGGCTTGCCCGCGCAGAGGTTGAGTAACTCGTCTCCGGGCCCGAAGATTGTGCTCGGTCGCAGAATCGTGTTGTTCAAGGTGGAACTTCTGGCGAGCAAGCGCTCGACGACGTACCCACCCAAAAAGCCCGCGGCTCCGGCGACTGCAACGTGCTTCATCTCCAAGGT
>JACDEQ010000195.1 GCA_013816225.1 Armatimonadota bacterium
GATCTGGCGAACCTCGAGCGACCGCGCGCAGAAACCTCCGCTTCGGCCACCCACCGCATACGCGAGATCAACGATGCCCTCGCCGTCGCGCGGTCGAATCGGCAAACGAGGTTCGCCGGCGAGCTCGAACAAATCGACCGCACGCTGCCGAATGGCTCGACGGTGATCGTTATGGTAACTGCCGCCGAGGAAGGCGTTTCCGCGGCTATCCGGAGGATTGCCTCCCGGTCACATGTGCTTGTTCTGGTTTACGACCCTTCGCCTTACGCGAAGGACAAGGTCGTCGCCGATTTCCTACCAGCCACCGATCCCGACTTCCTGGCTGCCACGGCGGCGCCAAATGTGACGTTGAAGCTCATGCCTTATCCATATGCAGCATCATAAAAGGCTCGATAACGCAGAAGAACAGTACCGATCGCTCGGTGCGAGCAGCACCGACTATATGCTGCTGGCCGCCGCGCTGGCGGTGCCTCTGTATACAAGCGGCTTAGCGATTCTGGAGCCGGCAACGGGCGGCATGTCCGTTGTGCTTTGCTGGCTCGGCATAGCGGTCAGCTACATGGTGCGACTTGCGGGCATCGATCACTCGGTGACCCGCGGGCTGGGATGGTTGATGCTGGGCCTCGCTGTAATGGTCGGCGCCAACCTCGATTTTCTCAATAACGTAATGCCGGGAGGAGGCTTCCCTTGGCAGCTTGCGCCTGCGGCGTTCATGTGCTGGTTCATCATTGCCGCAAGCTTTTTCCTGTGGAACGACGACACGATGCTGTTTCTCCTCGTTCCGGGAATCGCCTTGTTCGGTGTTCAGAGCTACATCGAGACCGCAGGCCACTTCGTGATCTCGCTGATTCTTTTCATGGCCAGCGTCGCGGTGCTGCTCACGAGGCTTCACCTAAGGGTGATGTATGCTGCGGCGCGAGCTGCCGGGTATTCGGATGTGCGCGCGCTGTACCGCGGCCCGTGGCGCGGCATGGCTGGACCGACTCTTGCCGTTCTCTCGGTTCTCGTTGTGGGGGGTTCCTCTTATTTCCTGGCCCCACAAATAGGCGGCGCAGTCCGGAAATTGGCGGGCGAGCCGGAGATCATGTTCCGGCCACCCAGGTTTTCAACCGCCGGCGCACCTTTCGGCAACGTTTCGAGGCAAATCGGCAATGGGCCGCTAACCTCGTCGAACTTGCCGGTTCTGAAGGTCACGAGCTCGTCCTCGTTCCCCTACCTGCGCGGCTTCGCCCTCGGGTCGTATCGTGGGAACGGGTGGACGGAACTCGGCGGCCGACCCGTTCCGCTGTCCAGGTCGATGGAGAAAGCCGCGTCTAACGTCGACAGGGCCGTCGTGTACTTCCCGCCCAAACCCCCGAGTCCGAGGCCCGGGCGCACGGTCACCGGGCTGATCGAGAGCCTCAATAGATTCAACGCGATCGCGCACGTTCCCGGCCCACCCGTCCGAATCGAATACGACGGCGACGTGTCCTCCGTGGCCGGCGAGTTTTTGCTTTTGGCAAGGAACCTGGGCCGAGGCAGGGAGTATTACGTCGAATCCGAAACGAACGAAGCGTCCGCCGAGACGCTCCGCGCGGCACCGCTCTCCGACCGCCAGGTCATCTCTGAGCGGTACGAACGCAGATCGAGGGATCGGATAGCCACGCAAGTTAGGGACCTCGCGAACCGCATCGCTGCCTCAAAATCCACGGATTACGACACCGTGATCGCGTTTATGGGCGAAATCGCTTCGCGGTGCAAGTACAACTTGAAAGCCGAGCGCATCGAAGGTGGGAAGGACCGTGTCGAGGCATTTCTTTTCGAGACTCAGGAAGGGTATTGCGACCTCTTCGCGTCTTCCCTCACCGTAATGTGCAGGGCAGTGGGCATTCAATCTCGCGCCGTGACCGGATACCTCGTCGATCCCGCAAGCCGAAAAGGAAACGCCTATACCATCCGAGACCGTGACGCCCATATGTGGACGGAAGTGTTTTTCGAAGGGATCGGATGGGTGCCATTCGATGCAACTACGAACGTCGAAGAGGTCCCGGGCGGAGGCGTTGGGTCGCTCTTGGAGGAAGAGGCCCAAGGCGAAGGCCTCAAGTGGGCAGCCTGGATCGGCGGCAGCGTTTTGGCCCTCGTAGCGCTAGCGTTGGCGATCGGCTCTCTACGCACGTTCATGATCGTGCGAAGAACCTTGACTGCCGATATGCGCCTGCTGAGACCCCTGTACACTCGATTCCTTCGCGCTTTACAACGGAACTTGCACCGACCCAAGTTTCCGAGCGAAACTACGTTTGAGTACGCCAGAGCGTATCAATTATCCACCTCCAACGGCAAAGAAGCTCTGACTCTCGCGGGCGCCTTCGACCGGGCGCTGTATTCGGCCACAATAGCGGACAAGGCAGAACTCGCCCGAATGAAGGCCGGTGTCGACATATTGTCGAGAAAGTCCCGCAAGAATGGCAAGTAAGAAAGACCTGTCACGTGTCTACGCGATCACGGGAGCAGAATCTCTGCTCGTTCGTGAGGCCGTCGCGGATCTGAAGATTCGCGCCGGAGCAGATGGAGCCGATGCATTCGACTTTGCGGAGCTAGACGGGACTTCGGCGACGGCTTCGGAAATTATCGACGCGGTTGCTACCGTGCCCTTTCTTGCCGAACGCAGAACCCTGCTCGTTAGCCGGGCAGACCGGTTGAAACCGGACGAGGCTCGGCACCTCGGCGAACGGCTAGATCGATTACCCGCCACGAGCCTCCTCATCCTTGTGTTCGACTCGCAAGAGGACGAGCGCAAAGCCTCGCCCGCCGAAACCGCACTTCTGCCGATGGTGAGCAAGGCGGGCGAAGTGATCAAGTGCGCTACCCCGCAGAGCGCAGCCCTGGTTTCAGACCTGCAAAGACGGGCGGACGCGATGGGCGCCAAACTCGATCGCGCGGCCGCCGTGGCCCTGGCGGAAATGACTTCGAACAGCCTTTCGGAGGCTGCGGCGGAACTCGAGAAGTGTTCGCTGTACGCTTCGGGCGGAACGATCGACCGAACGATCGTCGCAAAGGTGGCGACGCCGAGCAAAGATTGGGAGGTCTTCAAGATGCTGGACGCTGTCTGCGCCGGCAATCTAGGCCCGGCGCTCGAGCACCTTCGCAGGCTGCTGTCCGAGACTTCCAAGATAGAAGACGCGGCGATGCGAAGCCTCTTCCCAATGATGCACCGGCAATTGAGGATTCTTTGGCAGGCGAAGGCTTCGGAAACAGCAAACGGGGTCGGCGTGTTCGTGAAGCGGCACAACTTCGCCACGGCGTCGGAATACGTACAGGGCCGCAGCAGCGCGACTGTTCGCAACCTCTCGTTGGGCAACATAGCCAAAATGATGCGCCAGCTCGCCGAAGCAGATATGCGTCTAAAAGGCCAGCTTCCGGCAGCCTTTCCACGAGAAACCCTGGAGCGGATGCTCTTCGAAATGTGCGAGATCGCAGCATCCCGAAACTAGCGCCGACTAGGTGCTAATATGAAGCCATTCCGAGATCAAGGAGGCCCCATGGCCACGACCGCTAGGGATAGCGCGATACCAGCAGGCTCCATCCGCGAGGACGCATGGTGGGTGCAGCCGCTTCTGACAGTTTTAGTATTGGGTGGATTCATTGTGTATGCCACTTGGCGTACTTTCGAAAACGCCCACTTTACGACACTCGGCACAGATTTGTTTAGTGCCGGAAGGGTCGGGGATCTTTTGAGCCCGTTCTATTCGCCGCACATCGCGATCGATTGGAAGCTCTTGGGTTACCATGTTTCTCCGGCGCTTCTGATCCTTCCCTTTCCACTCAGCTTTCGCCTTACGTGCTACTACTACAGAAAAGCTTATTACCGATCATTTTTCGGAAAGCCCGCGGCCTGTGGGGTACCTGGATCGAGGAATTTATTCGGACAATACACGGGCGAGAAATATTGGCCCATGGCGTTTCAGAATCTGCACAGATTCGCCTTTTATGCGGCTTTTATCTTCATTTTTATACTTGCGTTCGATGTTTACAAATCCACACATTTCGTCGACGGCTGGGGAATTAGCGTCGGCACCATCGTTCTGCTTTTGAACGTGGTTTTTCTCGCGGCTTACACTTTCGGGTGCCATTCGTGGCGCCATTTGATCGGTGGAAGAATCGATTGCTTCAGCTGCAGCGTGATGAATAAAACGCGATACGGTCTCTGGAAGAAGGCAACCGTGCTTAACGAAAACCACCAGCTTTGGGCTTGGACGAGCCTTTTTGGAGTGGCGCTTGCGGATATGTACATCCGCCTCGTCACCTCCGGCGCGATTGCCGACCACGTATTCTTCAAGGTCGTAAATGGCTAATTACGAAACGTTCGAATACGACGTGCTGGTCATCGGCGCCGGCGGGGCGGGCCTGCGGGCGGTCATCGGCGCTCGTGAAAAGGGGTGCACGGTGGGGGTCGTTACCAAGTCGCTACTTGGGAAGGCGCACACGGTTATGGCGGAGGGAGGCGCCGCTGCCGCTCTGGGGAACTTCGACAAAGAGGACGGCTGGAAGGTCCACTTT
>JACDEQ010000196.1 GCA_013816225.1 Armatimonadota bacterium
CTCGAAGGGTGCGGATTACCTAACTATTCTTGCCGAGACTAACGTCGTGCGACGCGTTCCACGGAGGCTCGTCGCGTCGATCCTGACCGGTTACCACGCCTTTCATCAGCGGCCCGGTTCACCGGTTTGGCACTTCGACCCCAAGAAGGAAGCGCAAGGCTTTGACAAGACCAAGAGGAAGTTCGTCAGAGGCTAGGATTTGACCGCAGACCCGCGAACCTGCCACAATGACCCCCCGAAGACGAATTAAACATGCCTAACATCAAATCAATGAAGAAGGACCTGAAGCGGAACGAGAAGCGCCGCGTTAAGAATCAGGCCGTACAATCCGCGCTGAAGACATACGTCAAAAAGGCGCGCAGCGCTTCGGGCGAGGACGTGGCGCCGGCGCTCGCCACCGTATGCAAGCAACTCGACAAGGCTGCCCAGCTCGGCGTTATCCACAAGAACCAGGCCGCGCGCCGCAAGTCGCGAGTCATGAAGGCTGCCAATAAGGCTGCTGCTAAGTAGCTCCGGGTTTCGCGAGGACGCCCGGACCTCCAGATCATTGAATTGTAAACGTGCCGCCGCTGTACGAAGTGGCGGTATTTCCTTCTGCATCTTTGGCGTCGACCCTTAGTCGGAAACGCCTTAGCGTGGACGTAGAAGGCACCGTCCAAATATGGGCCCCGTTGTTCGACGTATTGCGGATGATCGGGACGGGCCGCGTGGAACCGAACGGGGCGTCCATCCACAAATCGATGCCCGTTGCGGCATTGTCGTCGTCGGCGAGCCACTCGATCTCGATTTGTTCTCCGGGTATGAGAACCTGAGGTGAACCGCCCTGAGGGCCGATAAGGTATGTGCCGGGCAGCGCACCGTTCAAGTTCTTAGGCACGTGCATGACGATACAGTGGAGGGCTCCGGCGGCTGAGATTATGTTCGTGGCGTCGATTTGGACGATGGTCTTGTCCGGCAAGGCGCTCTGCCACATCGCGAGGGCCTGGGTGTTGTCGGCGCTCATCCCCTGCTGCGAGTACGTCGGGATCATCACTAAGTCGTTGCACATGACCGCATTGGTATACGTGAAATGGCTGCTGGTCCCCAGAGCCGGCGTTCGGTAAACCGTATAGCCCCGTTGCGCCATCAGAGTCGCCGTTCCATCGCATATTTGGTCTTGCGTCGAACCGGGAGCCGTGGGCCAGTCGCTGATGATCACCCTATCGCCGGCGATGATCTGCATCCACATGTCGAGGTGCTGGGTAGAGTCGACGCCCTGCGGGAAGGGATTGAAGAGCGTCGTATTCACGTTCTGGCACGCGACCATTTAGCGATGATTTGGGCTTCGGTGAGGCCGGGGTTTCGTTGTTGGTGAGGCGCGTTGCGTAACTTCGGTTTACGGAATCGAGGTGGTAATTGCCGCCTCCGTGGGTAAGCCCAATCTCGTACACCGGGTTGGCCCTCAGAGATGAAAAATAAAAAGGGAAAACGTCGCCGAGGGGCCTGGGGCGGTTGTAGGTATGGTCGACGATCGCCCGGCAGCTGCCTTGGTAGATGTACCTGGGCCGTAATCACGGATCCAGATGGTGTCTGTCGGCCTGACCACATAGAAGACATGCGACATGTCGACGCCCGCGTTGGTTAACGTTGTGTTGCAGTCGTTTTGCTCCGACTGGTCGTACACGACCATGTACACACTCGCGTCTCCCACGGGGCTTGTTATTTCGCCGGCCATGGCGGCGAGGATGTTTTTCCAGGAGGCACTGCCCTCCCAGGCCATGAGAAGACCGTCCATCGGCTCGTATTCGGACGCGCAATGAACCGGGCACGTCGGCGGCGATCCTTCTCCGTCAGCCTGCCCGAAGTACCATGGGTTTTCGCGTAACCAAGCGCTTTCGGTTGTCGTGAGCGAACGCGGGATCGACGCCCATTCCGGATATTGGGGCGGCCGGGTCTGGCTACGGGATCCGACGGCGCAAATCGCGATCAGGACGGCGGCTATCGTTCGGTAAGTGTGGGCTCTCATGTTTGGACTACCAGATTATGACGCGGTGACGGGCTGCTTTCGGCTTTTGAGCATCTCCATATGCTTGAGGCAGCATGCACGCGCTCTGGCGCGAATGCGATTGATGTAGGCACCGCGCTCCGTCGGAGAGAGCGCCCCTCGGGCATCCAGAAGGTTGAACACGTGCGAGCACTTGAGGGCGAGGTCGAAGGCGGGGTAGGCCAGCGCGATCGGATTCGACTCGCCAGAGATGCTATAGCGGCTCAAGGCTTCGGAATATCCCGCGGTCGTCTCGACCACCCGCTTGCTTTCAGCTTCGAACATGTCGAACAGCTTGAAGAGCATATCGACGTCCGCGACTTCGAAGTTGTACACGTTGTGCTGCAGCTCGAGGTCGTAGTTGACCTCCTTGTACGAGACGCCGTTGCCCCAATCGAGGTCTTTCCAGAAGGACGCCCCTTCGTCCAGCATGAGGCATAGCCTTTCTGGCCCGTACGTGATCTCGACGGAGACCGGGTTCAGTTCGATTCCGCCCATCTGCTGGAAGAATGTGAACTGCGTTATCTCGGCACCGTTCAGCCAGACCTCCCAGCCGACGCCGCTCGCGCCCATGCTCGGCGACTCCCAGTCGTCCTCCACCAGGCGCACGTCGTTCCTTTTGACGTCGAAGCCGATCGCGTTTAGGGAGCCCATGTAGAGGTCCACAATGTTGTCGGGACTGGGCTTCATGATCACCTGGTACTGGTAATAGCGCTGGTTACGCATCGGGTTGCGGCAGTAGCGGCCATCCGCGGGCCTGCGAGATGGCTGGACATAGGCGATACTCCAGGGCTCGGGACCGAGTGAACCGAACACAGTTGCCGGATGCATCGTTCCCGCGCCGACCTCGATGTCGTACGGCTGGAGGATAAGGCAGCCCTGCGTGGCCCAGTATTCGTTCAGCTTGAAAATGAGGTCCTGGAGAGTCATTCGCACCGGAGTTTACTTCTTCGGAAGCTTCATACTTACACGGAATGGTTTCGGCGCACGAACTGGGCAAAAGGTTTGGCTCTCGCTGGGTGTTTCGCAGGCTCGAGTTTTGCGTTGATCGGGGAGAGTGTCTCCTCGTGACGGGGGTAAACGGCTCGGGGAAGTCGACGCTGCTGAAGGTTCTTGCTGGGTTGGAAGCGCCGAGCGAGGGCGGCGTGGAATCGTCATGGGGCCGAGTCGGATATACGGCGCCCGATTTGCGGCTTTATCCGTTGCTGACAGGGGCCGAGCACATGGGGTTGGCGGCGAAATTGCGAGGGTCGGACAGAAGGAACGACTTGTTGGACGAGGTTGGGCTTAGTGGGGCGGCCGGACCGACGTCGAGCTACAGCACCGGTATGCGCGTTCGGCTCAAGCTCGCGCTGGCGCTGCAGGCAAATCCCGATCTGTTGATTCTCGATGAGCCGGCGGCCGGCCTCGACGAAAGTGGACGATCGCTGCTGGACGGGGTCATTCATGCGCAGAAGAATCGTGGCGCCGTGATCGTTGCGACAAACGACCCGCTAGAAAGGAGGTACGGAGACCTTGAGCTTCGGTTGGGCGGCTGAGACGGGCGCGGTTTTTCGCAAGGAGGTGCTCGGCGAATTGCGGGGTCGGCACGGGTTGTTCACTTCGTTGCTTTTCTCGGTAATGACGGTGGCGGCACTTGGGATGGCTTCCGCAAGGACGGCGCCCGAGCCCACGCTCGCTGCCGGGATGCTATGGATCGCGCTGCTCTTCGCGGCAATCACCGGTTTAGCGCGAACTTTCATCCTGGAGGAGGAGCAGGGAACGGGAGACCTCTTGCGCTTGTGGGCGAAGCCTGGCCCGGTATTTTGGGGCAAGCTGCTCTACAATTTTGTGCTCGTTCTCTTCGTCGCGGTTCTTGTCGTGCCGCTTTTCTCGCTGTTCGTGGGAATTAGGCCCGTGAACTTGCCTCTGGCGCTTGCCGGGGTCGTGACGGGTTCTGCGGGGCTGGCCGCCGCGATCAGCGTTTGCGGGGCTTTTGTTTCGCGTTCGTCGAGCCGAGGGGCGCTCGCCGGGGTAATCTCGATACCGGTGCTGCTGCCCGTTATTTTCTTGGGCGTCGGCGCGATGAGAATAGCATTCGGCGACGCGGGAACGTCTGGCTGGATTTCCGTAGCGGGCTTGGCCGGAATCGCCATGGCATTCTTCGCGCTCGGACCGTATCTATTCGCAGCAGTTTGGAACTAGTGAAATTTTTCTATCGAATTTCTCTCGTCATCGCCTCGATCTTCGTGACGTACCTGTATGCGACGGCCCCGCCCGCGCGCAACTTCCCCCAACCGGACAGCGCTAAGATTCTGTTTTTCCACGCGCCTGAAGCGATGCTTTGCACCCTCTTTTTCCTTTGGGGCGCGATTATGGCCGGTAGATACTTGCGGACCCGCGATATGGCATTCGACATTCGGAGTTTGGCCTCCATCGAGATGGGCATGCTGCTTTGCCTGCTGGCTACGACGACCGGCATGGTCTTTGCTTACGAGCAGTGGAGCGT
>JACDEQ010000197.1:0-4095 GCA_013816225.1 Armatimonadota bacterium
GGAACTTACAGGTCAAGGAACTCGGAAAACGCTTATCCTAGGCACCCACCCAAAATCATGCCACCCGTCGCAGGGGCAGTCAGGCAATCTTGGCAAGCCTTAAATCTCGAACCTAGGAACGACCTGCGTGTACTTCGCCTGATCGATCCAAACGAAGGCATTGAGCCCGAATAAGGGTCCGTTGAGCTTATACAACACTCGTGCCTTCAGCGAGCCGACGGCGTCCTGATAATCGGCTGCGCCCGCATTTACGTTGATCGTGATCGGACTGTCGCTGAGAGTTGTAGGCCGTGAATCGACCTGGTCCCACCGATTCAGGGTGTAATTAAAGAGCTCGGTGACCTGAAGGAGTCTGGTTGAGTCGGCTCTCGTCTCCAGCTTGAAGGAGAACTTTGTTGGCTTCGCGAACAACGTGTCCGTGGACAGGACTACTTGAATGATCGGCAGCAGGGTAGAAGGATTGGCAGGGCCCCTTAGCTGCACCGAGCTATTGTCACTCTCGCCGAGATCGCCGACGGCACCGGACAGAAGAGTCCCTCTCTCCACCACGAGATTCTTGATCGCGTAGCTCGTCGCCTGTTGACGGATTATGCGGAGCGCGCCGTTCGGGACGTACAGAGTATTGTCGGGGCCGATAGAAATGCTGCCCCTCGATTCATATTCCATGGGGTACGCCCACCTGCCGGAGCCATCAGGATTTACGCAGTGTATGTCTGCCCCGCTAGTGGCGAAGTAGATTCTACCGATCGTGTCCACCGACGGCGATTCGCGCAATTCTCCCGAGGCTAACCATGACCACAGGTTGGCCCCATCCGAGCTGCGGAGCGCATAGAGGCGACGGTCCAGGCTAGTAATGTAGGTGACAGAACCGTCCGGGCTGAAAGCAGGCGCGGAGAGGGTGGCCCCACCGGCAACGAAAAACCAAACTGGGATGCCGTTATCAGGATTTAGCCCGTAAACATTCCCGTTACCTGATCCAAGGATCACTAGTCCGTTAGGGGCCACGGCCGCCGCTCCAGGAGCAGCATTGAGGGCGCGTGTCCATACATGCCAACCGGCGGCGTACTCGAACGCAGAAACGTTATTACCGTGACAGACGATGATCTTCGAATCGTCGCGAGTGAATACAACGGTCTTATAAACCCCGCCGAGATGAGTAATCGTCCAGATCGGCATGCCGGCCGTCCGGTGAAGCTTGTAAACATATCCTTGGGAGGAACCGATGAGAATGTGGCCATCGGGGCCGACCGTTGGCGAGCACGATTCCCAATCGTTGAGTTTCCGAGTGTAGGTATTCCAAGACCAATCAGGGAGCATCGTATCGGCATTGATTCGATATATCTTTCCTGTTTCGCTTTGGTTACCAACGGTGGCCGCGTAATATTCGCCGTCGAGCCCGATGGCAGGGGACGATTGGCCCCAGTTGTTGGTTATGTAGATTCCTAATAGAGCACCGCTAGTCTGATCGAACTTCGCCGTTGCATTGTCGACCCAAGAATTTACATAGCCGTTACCATTCGCGGCGAGGGCGGGACCGTGACTGACGAGCTCTACGTCTTCAAAGCTCTTGAACACCCACGGTGTCGTGATGGTTAACGGATCGGGCCCCATGATCGCTCGCCCGGTGCCCCAGCGATCTTGTCGCTCCATGGGCCAGGGATCCTGGGCAACCGACGCGGCGGAAAGAGCGATCAGCAGAGATAGAGTCAGTGTTTTCATGGGAGTCCTCCGTGGCCTTATACCTCAAGTTAGATGTCTAAGTAGACAGTGGTCCGCGAGCAGACGAGGATCAGCTCATGAACTTTGATTGGCTGGGCCAGCTTCAACGCCCACCTGTGTGGCGCATTTTTACTCCAACCTCGGCGCGAATGGGTCCGGGTGTCCGCCTTCCGGATCGCTGAAAACTGTCTTGAAATCAGAAGGCGTCTCAGCGAAACATCTGTGGAACGATTACTTGGATGACAAGGGAATCAAGAATACGGCGACGACTTCCAATCACGTAAACTCTCCCAAAAAGGGGCATGAGCAATCCGCGTGAACATCAACGAGCCGGGCATGCCTATGAGCTTAACTTTAGTTGCTATCGGAGGCTAAAGCTCCTCGAATCGCTATGGCGTTCAAAAGACCGTCGACGAAATCGGAACGCCGTCATGGATAAGCTCGCGGAACTTACAGGTCAAGGAACTCGGAAAACGCTTATCCTAGGCACCCACCCAAAATCATGCCACCCGTCCGTTTCTCGTCGTCATGGCGGCGAGGCTGCTCTACGCGCCTTCATCGCGGCTTCAGCACAAGCAGCTGCGGATCAGCGGCGCGACGACCCCCGCCGGTTTCGCGCTTCTTGGGGTGGCAGGATTGTTGCCCGATGCATTCGTACAGCGCCCTCGGCTACGACGTCTCGTTCAAGGAATACCGCGGATGCTGGTTCGCCGACATGTCCTCTCACCTTTGGAAGCAAGTCGGCAAGCTGAGCGACGACGGCAAGACGATGACATTGACCTGCGATGGCCCGCACATGACGAAAGACGGGGAAACCGCACTCTGGAGCCGACGACAACGGCCAATTTCAGGAGTTCATGACGCTGCGCTACACCCGGATTTAAACCTACGCGGAGTGGGTCTCCGTCGTAACCTGCCGGACCAAATACTGCCGGTCATACGAAGCTTCGCCCTTTTTATAGTGCTCAAGGCCCGTTGGTTATATCCCCGAATACTATCAGTGGCCGCCGGGTGCCGGGGATGCGATTCGCTGAAACTTGCGTGATGCCAGGAACGTCTCGCGGAACTCGTCGCCCGCGGTTTACCGACGCCGCTTTCGGCTTCTTGCAGTTGGCCGATCGAACTCAGCAGGCGGCGCAAAACCGACACCGCAAACCAGACACAATTATTTACCGATGAATCGGCGTCACCTCGCCAACCACCGGGTATTCGTCTAAAATAAGGCGTTAGCCCTCAATGAACGTTATCAAACGGGAAGACCTGACCTCCGCCAGCCCGATTTCGATTCCACGCGATGCCGAGACGATCGGTTGTGGCGACCTGCGCGCGTCGAAGCGCGGCGTGTGGCGGGCAGCGGTCTTGATCGGCGTCCACGTCCTGATCATCGCCCACATCGTCCACTGGAAGCTCGCGGGGAAGTCCGTATCGCCCGTCGAGCCCAGCGAATCGATGCAGACGCTCGAATTGGGATATGTGAATGCGGGCTTCATTCTCTTCATAGGGCTGATCCTCAGCACGCTGGTCTTCGGGCGGTTCTTCTGCGGATGGGGATGCCACGTGGTCGCCCTGCAGGACCTGTGCGGCTGGATGATGAAGAAGGTGGGAGTCAAGCCCAAGCCGTTCCGCTCGCGGCTGCTGGTGTACGTCCCGCTTTTTGCCGCTTTCTACATGTTCCTGTGGCCGACGATCGTGCGCTGGCTCGAAGGGCGGGCATTCCCAGGTCTGAGCAACCACCTGCAGGCCGAGAACTTCTGGGCCACCTTCCCCGGTCCCGGGATCGCGCTGCTGACGTTCGCGGTGTGCGGCTTCCTGATCGTTTACCTTTTGGGAAACAAGGGATTCTGCACCTACGGCTGCCCGTACGGCGCGATCTTCTATCACGCAGACCGCGTTGCCCCCGGCAAAATCCGCGTGACCGACGCCTGTGAAGGCTGCGGGCACTGCACCGCGACCTGCACCTCGAATGTGCGCGTCCACGAAGAAGTCAAGCACTACGGCATGGTCGTGGACCCCGGATGCATGAAGTGCATGGATTGCGTGAGCGTGTGCCCGAAGAACGCGCTCTACTACGGGTTCGGAAAGCCCGCCGTGATGCAGAAGGGGATCAAGGCCGAACGCTCGCCGGGCCTGGAAAGAACGCCGCGAAAATACGACTTCACGGTCGCAGAAGAGATCGCGATGGCGGTTCTGTTCGCGCTTGCTTTCTATGCGTTCCGCGGCCTCTACGACTCGGTTCCGTTCCTGCTCGCGATCGGCTTGAGCTCGGTCACGGCGTTCCTCATGGTCATGGCGGCGAGGCTGCTCTACGCGCCTTCATCGCGGCTTCAGCACAAGCAGCTGCGGATCAGCGGCTCCATGACCCCCGCCGGTTTCGCG
>JACDEQ010000197.1:4105-4502 GCA_013816225.1 Armatimonadota bacterium
TGGCAGGGTTGCTGCTCATTTTCACCGGCCACTCGGCAGTCTGGCAATTCCACTACCACGAAGGAAACCGGCTCTATGCCCAGGCTCAGGCGGCGAAATCACCTGCGGAAGCGGAGGGATCCACGAAGGCTGCGATGGAACACTTCGCATGGTGCCGGTCGAACGGATTCTTTGCTGTCGCGAATCTGGATGCGTCGCTCGGCTCCGGCTTTGCCTTTCTCGGAGACCTCGAGAAGGGCGAGGAGCACCTGAGGCGAGCCGTCGAACTAGGCCCTGATCTTGCGGGGGCTCGGTACCAGTTGGCGAGAACGCTGGCCGTGCGCGGCAAACAGGCGGAGGCTCTGGCGCAACTACGAAAGACAGTGGAATCCGATCCGGGACGAGTTGCTGCGAGGCG
>JACDEQ010000024.1:0-3381 GCA_013816225.1 Armatimonadota bacterium
GCGTTTCGAGATCGCCATATTCGCCGATGAGCTGCGCCGCGGTCTTGACGCCGATGCCCGGCACGCCCGGCACGTTGTCGGTCGAATCGCCGATCAGCGCCTGCACCTCGATCACCTTGTCGGGCGGCACGCCGAACTTCTCGACCACCTCGGCCGGGCCGATGCGCTTGTCCTTCATCGTGTCGTACATCGTGACGCAGTCGTTCACGAGCTGCATCAGGTCCTTGTCCGACGACACGATGGTCGCCGTCGCCTGCGCTTCGCATGCGAGCCGGGCGTAGGTGGCGATGATGTCGTCGGCCTCGAAACCGGTGAGCTCGAGCTGTGGGATTCCGAGGGCGGCAATCAGCTCGCGCGACCCGGCGAGCTGGGCGCTCAGCTCGTCCGGGGCCTTGGTCCGCGTGCCTTTGTACTCAGCGTACTGCTCGTCGCGAAACGTCTTGCCGGGCGCGTCGAAGGCGACGAGGATGCTCTCGGGCCGCTCGTTTTCGAGAATGTTGTAGAGCATGCTGACGAAGCCGAACAGCGCATTTGTCGGCCGGCCGTCGCTGGTGCTGAGGTACCGCGTGCCGAAGAACGCCCGGAACAGCAGGCTGTATCCATCGATAACGACGAGCTTCTTGTTCTTGGGCACGGCTCCGGGAATCTTACCCACGGGGTTCGCGGCGCGTGCCCCTGAGCTAGGGCGGCCGGACTTTCGATCGCGACCCGTTTTTTGTGCCCTTTCTCTGGGCTTTGGCTGCACCCCTGGTTGAAACATGCGACGAACCACCCTGAGATGGGACAAGAAATGGCTAGCGCTCTGCGAGTTTCAGGTCCAATCTCAGGGGCACCCACGCGAAAATCAACCCGCGGCGAATGTCACGCCATATCCGCTACGGAGTCGTCGATCTTCGTTTCCACGTCATTTGATGAACCTGCTTGCAAACACCAAAATGAGACCAAGAAGAAACATTGGCACGGCCCACAAAATTGCAACACCAAGCTCAAAGCTGAAATCACGGTGGCGCGGCCAGAGTGAAGATGACAAGGTCAGGGCTAAGAGTAGCCATCCCAAGCCAAGTGAGATCAGGCCGATACCGCCACCCCTAACGATGAAGAATGGGATTGAGTGTCTTCCCCGGTCGATTATGGCTGTCGCGATTAAGCAGCATAGCACTTTTTCGATGGACCAGCGCGGGTGGGATGGAGGACCTTGGCCTTCTTCAGGGTTATTCGGGCAATTCGCGAGCCTACGGCGTGAGCGGCGATGGCTCGGTCGTCCATCGGGGCCAGCAGTGGTGAGAGTGGGCAAACCCGCGCGTTCCAATGGACCCGGGCAGGTGGCATGCGGGACCTTGGCACAAACATGGAGCCGACGGCCGGATTCGAACCGGCGACCTGCTGTTTACGAAAAAGTAGGCAAGGCGTTTTTGGTTGGCCGTGAATGTCCACGCTTGTATTCATTTTAGCTTGCATCGCTTGCATGCGTTCGCCAATGTGCGCTATCATCACCCACAGCGGTAACCCACACGAGGAGCGCGGTAACCCACACTATCGGTAAGGACGGATTAGCGAATGAGCAAGAAACGAGCAAACAGTACGGGATCGATCTATCCCCTCGGAGATGGCGGATATATGGCCCAAATCTATACACCGCTCGGCAAGAAGAAGCGAGCGCGGGCAGCAAACCACACAGACGCCGTGGCCGCCCTAAAGAGACTGCAGCAGGAAAGCGACGGGGGCAAGTTCGACCATGCGAAGACCGGCAAGCTGTCGGACTTCGTGGAAACGTGGCTGCAGGGCAAGGCCGCGATGTTAGAGCCAAAGACCGTACGAACCTACGCCTGGATGTTGCGGGATCATATATTGCCCACTCTCGGAAGGAAGCAGTTGGATAAGGTGAAGCGGCGAGATGTACAAAGCCTCGTTTCGACTCTGTCGACTCGGACGGTAAAGCCGAGAGGCAAGGCGTCGAAGCAAGACGCGCCTGCAAAGCTCCTCGATCGCCGAACGATCGCTATGGCCGTCTCGGTGCTTCACAAGGTCTATCAAGACGCGGTCAAGGCGGAATACTGTTCCGTGAATCCGGCGACCCTGATCGACCTTCCAAGGCAAGCTAAGAAGGCAAGCAAAGACGGCCCAAAGTTTCTCACACCGGAGCAGGCGCGCGCCTTGATCGAAGCCCTCTCCGACTCGCCAGTTCGGTCGCTCGTGCTTTTCATGTTGAACACGGCTACCCGGCAGTCTGAAGCTCGGGGCGTTCGCTGGCAGGACGTGGACCTTGTGGCGCGCACCGTCCGGATCGCCGGACAATTGAAGCGGGTCGACGGGGTGCTGCAGTACGTTGCCGGAACTAAGACGAACCAGGACCGCGTCCTGCCCATATCGCCCGCCCTTCTGCAAGAGCTCGAAGATCTGAACGCGCGAAGGCTGGTCGAAGGGATCGACGATCCGGACGGGCTCGTATTCCTGAACCCGTACGGAAGAAGGATCGACGAGAAGTACCTATACAATCACCTAGGGAAGGCCTGCGAGACAGCCCGTATCCCGCGCATCAGCCCCCACAAGACGCGTCACACGGCGGCCACACTTGCACTCATGGACAACGGGAGCCTCCACGCCGTCCAGAAGATGCTTGGACACCAACAGCAACGCCTCACCGCCGACTTGTATGGACACATGATAACTGAAGGCTTGCGCCCCGTTGCCGACGCGCTGGGAAGAATCTACGCGCCGCTGGACGACGAAGGATAGACAACGGGCTCACAATGCAATTTTGAAAAGCCAGCCCGAAGTACGAGATGTACGAATTGTCCGAACCCGGTTGCCGTTTAGGTTCGAATAGAGCCGGTCGCCTTTCGTACATCGCCTGCATTTGCGCTTCGTACTTTCAAATTCGTAAAGTCGGCGCGAATCAACCCGCCTCGATCAGCACTCGGAGAGTTCTCAAGCAAGGCATCTTTATTCAAAGACGGAAGCGTGGTTCAAGGAATCAGCATCCTCCCGAATGCGTGCGCCTCAGATTCGCCAGGGAAGCGCGACACAACGAGTATCGACTCCGCTAACGCAACAAGCGGACGCGACAGGTAATCACCCGTTCCGCACGGCGCATGATCCTCTGCCTCGAAATACGCAGTGAGGTAGAACCGAGCCCGACTGTAATCACGGTCTTTCTTGCTTAGGCGCGCGTTTGTCATATTCTTGAGGTATGTAACACAGTATAGGAGTCTTGTTTCCGTCCTGGAGGGATTGGTCGGCCTCTAATGATGCATATTTCTTTGCTCGCGCTACTTCCGATAGTGTTTTGCCCCCGTGTCGCCACACCCCTTGCGGCCAAGCAGTCTTTTGGAGTTCCCGTCACGCTCTTCGCTTTCGGTGGCAAAGTTTACTCTCTCGACT
>JACDEQ010000024.1:3391-14638 GCA_013816225.1 Armatimonadota bacterium
CGCTCCGCCGGGAGAAGCTGCCCTTCGATGTACCACCTTTGGCCATATATCGACGGGACACAAAGACAGAGTGGATGTGCGGCTCGTCTCTGCGCGCAGCGTTCGCAAAGCAACGGCGCATTGGTGGAAACACCCGCTGGGTTGACATAGCGATCAAGGGAAGGATAAGGAACGCGCTGGTATTTGGTGGCAGCCTCTACGTCGCCCGAGACGAGTCGAAGAATGGCTTGCCGGTAACGACCATTGACCGGATTGTGGGCAGGATTGTTAAAGAGTCCTGGCTCTCGCTTGTGGGCATGGCTCATGCACCCACGCCGATATTCTTCGACAAGGCTCGCAATCTCCTGCGGATCGACAGAAATGGAACGGCAATTAATTTGCTCGCCGCAAGCAAGTCACCTTTCAGAGTGGTACGAGACTTTGAGTTATACGCAGTTGCTTCGGCGCAATCCGATATTTTCGTGGTCGCCGGAGGGGATTTGTGGAAGGTAAATCAGAGCGGCCGTGCGCGCGTTACTGATCTCACTGACGCTTCAATAAATTGCTCCCACTCGGATGGGAATATGGCGTGGTTCTTGGCAAAGCGCCATGGTCGGTCAGTCGTGGCATCTTTCGCGAATGGCAGATGGCTCTTTACATTCCCAGAGGGACTAACCTTCAAAGGTTCTTCTCTTAGTGCAGCGGGAAATACGGCATGCATCACGTGGAGACCAGATGGTATTGAAAGATCGCGCGCGACCCTGCTAACCGTATCCGGGGGCCGCATTTTGCAGGTTACCAAGAGCCTCCGCTGCAGCGTTTTCCCGGGAAAGGGCGTTGCGTTCGGCGGCGGCTATTGGTGGTTGAGCAGGATGGACGGCAAGGGAAATGTAAAGCTAAAGCCACCGGTCCCGTCGTCGTAATTGAGGAACGCTAGCGAGGTATTCCAATCGAATTTGTTCGCTTAACGTTTGTCACCGGTTA
Organism: Armatimonadota bacterium; assembly: GCA_013816225.1. GTDB lineage: Bacteria > Armatimonadota > Fimbriimonadia > Fimbriimonadales > ATM1 > JACDEQ01. Next base: position 4,355 of record JACDEQ010000024.1, read on the forward strand.
CAGGCTTGAAGCACATATGACAGAACCAATTCGCCCAACCACCTTTGGCGTGCTGCTACTTTCGATCATTTGTGTCGGCGCTGGAAGGATTGTGGACCTGTGTTAGAATGCGGTATGAGGCCCAAAACGGAGCCCCGAATCAAACGACGAATCAAGTTTGCGGCATTGGCATTCCTCGTAATCGCCTTGGTCGCCTGGTTCTTCCCTCCCGGTCCTTACCGAATGTACTGGAAGCTTGACATCCAAGAAGTCGCAGCCCGGCATTTGGTAGATGGTAGCGCTTTGAGCAAAGTGGATATTAACGTCGAAGGGCGCCGACCATCGGCAGCACTCTTATCGCGTCTAGCCGATTTAACCGGCCAGCCCGCAGATAGAACAACACTTTCTGAAAGCCAACCTCTACAGTGCCGCGTAAGCAGCCCACGATGGATCAATCTTGCAACTGTCGAAGTGCCCGTATCGAGCTGGGAAAGCCCGGAGGCCGGATACCATTGCGTACTCATTCTCCGGCTTACGCCATCCGGATGGCAAATCGTAGGCGAAAAGGACACGGTTGTTGCCTAGCCATCCTTGCTAGTTTGCGTCAGAGAAGCTTCGTCTGCACCGATTTGATCAATCTTATCTAAAGGTTCCGGCCAACTCCGTAAGTCCTGCATTAAGCGACATCTCCTTTCCGTCTGCCAACGTGCACTGCCACATGACTTTTTTGTCAGCGTTCATCGAGCAATCGAACTGAGCGAGTTGCTTACCATCGGATATGCGAACCAAGACAAGCGATTCCGAATCGGTCAGCGCAAGTTTGCCCCCCTTCAAAACGGCTCCTCGCCGGTATTCTTTGCGCGTCCTCCTCGACCATGAGGTAGAGGTGGGTGAAGAAGACCCTCCAGAACCAGACCTTGCCGCTGAACTCGATGGTTATGGGTCCAGTGTACAACGCATCCATGGCCGCAGGCCGCCTCCACCCTGGAAAGGGCGGAGCATCAAAAACTCCATTGATCGCGAACTCACCGTGCTACACTAAACAATATGAACCGGCAGTTCGCGCCTCTTCTGCTAGCTGTCCTCTTCCTACCCGCGAGCGCCCGGTCTGACGAAGAGGCCTCGCCATACGACTACATTCGGCCAGTAAAGGGCGGAAGGTATATCTTCGTCATGCTTCGCCCAGCTCGGGGCAGGCAATATGCCTACAGCTATGAGGTCTACGCTGACGCCTCCAGCTGCAAGAGCTCATCGAAAGACGGTCTGCTTTTCAAGAAATACCCTGCCAGTGGGCTTTACCGCAAGGGCTCGACCAAGCCTCTTTGGACCGTAAGCTGGTACAGCTTCGACGTACGTGTCTGCTCCGACGGCGTCCATCTGGTGCGCTTCGGCCCCTGGCCCCGCTCAGGTGATGATCGCAAGACACTCGCGCTAGGCTTTTTCCGCTCCGGTAAGGAGGTCAGAAGCTACGCCGTCAGGGACCTCGTGGCGGACCAGCAGAGCCTGCCGCAGTCGTTCAGCCACTACGAGTGGATGAAATCGAGCAGCTTCGACGATGCCGGCAAACGGCTGAAGGTCGAGCTTCTCAAGGGCTATGACTATGGGCGGGGCCAGTCGCTGATCTTCGACATTCCCACCGGGGAGAAGCGGGTCGCTAAGTAACGGAACGTCGCCCCTGCCGTCGCAATCGACAGCAGGGCAGCAAAACCTCTCTTGCCTCCCATAACCAGCAGGAAGGCGCCGGAGAGTTTCAGATTCATTTCCTCAGACTGCACTTTACAAAGCAGGGCCGGAATAGGGGGAGGCAGGACTGATCGCGCCACTCCGCCACACCGTAATTATGAGCGGCATCACCGAGACAGAAAAATCCCCGCGGAAGCAAGGGCTCTGCTCTCCCTTTTCGCGGGGGGATAACTTCTCCAGCATTCCGAAGCATCGAGATGCAAGCTCAGGATGACAGGGTGACGAGTCGAGGTGAAAACATGGCATGACATGGGGGGACTTTCGGAATAAGCTGATCTTCCTTTGCCTTATCGTGGGCGGATATTTCGCATTCTCGGTGATCACCTTTGACATTCCCGTCGCCACTGGAAGGCTCATCGTGGACGCCCCCTATCGTTACCCGAATGGCAGGATGAGCATGAAGGCGATACCGATCACGCTACCCTGGCTGATCATCCACGTCGCTCTGGCGGTTGGCGGCCTGGCATGGGGCGTGATCCTTTGGCGCAAAGCGCTCAAGGATAACCCGCACTAGCTTTCTTGGGAACATGCGGCATAGCAGAAACCGATATTGTCAGACATGAGTATCTATGCCGCTGCTTTGACCGCCTTGCTCGCGATGCCCGGGAATCAGCCGCAGGACTTCAGCATTCATGCCGATGGATGGTGAACACGCCGAAGCCGATCGCGCGGGCTGCCACTATCTGCAGCTCTTGCCCATATCGCTGCAAACAAGTTCGCACCTCGGCCAGCCGAGATCGCCGAACGCTGCAAACGCTTCGAGAGCAGTAAGCGTCTCGAGGCGCAAGAACTGGCGCGCATGACCCGGCAAGCTGCGGCCCGGACATGCTGTGACTAGTCCCCATAATGGTTGATTGGAGAGCCTTGTCTGGAGGCGCGTCAAGTTTGGCTATTTGCGGGCGTTCTACATGCACTTCGGAATGTTCAACCGAACGAGCACAGCCGCCAACTACTATGACGACCAGGGTGATGGCGGTAACCACACGGGCCTTCATGCCACCTATTATGCCCACTGTGTTACGATGAAGCCCGATGGAGTTCATTTTCATAATCAGCCTTTGGATAGGCGCTGTCGCTGCCTTGTTGATCATGTGGGCACGACTCGACCGGCAGGCGCCTGCGGGTTTGCGCGCGGTTGCCTTCTTGGCTAGCCTTTGCCTCCTTATCATCGTCGCGGCTTGCCCTGCCGTGATCTATCACATGCTTCTTGTTGCAAGGGGCAAGTCCAACCAAATATCGTGTATGACGAACCTATCAAACATCGGCAGCGCGCTTGCGCTGTACGAGGCGGATCAGGGCGCCCTTCCTGGCGAAAGCTGGAACGATCAAATTGCGTACCGGACAAGCCAAGAAGATTTCAGATGTCCGGAGCTCGACGAAGATTATGGATACTCCCTGAACAGCGGTGCCCTTTGGATGAAGACCGGCTCAATCCTCACACCATCGTCGTTCGTGGTGCTCTTTGACGGTCCGGGAGGGGCTAATCGGGTTGGCGGCGCCGATACAGTGCAGTATCGCCACGCGGCGGATACAGCACTTTTCTTATTTGCGGACGGAAGGGCTGCGTCTGTGAACCGCCGCAAGGCAGACTCGCTCACTTGGCATGAGAATCTCAATCTTAAGCAGGATGTCAAATAGGGCAAGATATGAAAACTCATTCGCAATCGGTTCGAGCCGATTTTAGAACGCCGTATACCAAGTTTCCGTGCAACAAAAGATCGTAGTGACTACTAAGTTCCGAAGAAGACATTATTGTTTCGCGCCCATCTTCCACGAAACGAGGTAACCGCCATCCGCACTCGCGACCCAAACCATATCTCGCCGGGGTACAAAGCCCATTTCGTTAACATCAGGGCCGGCGAAGACCAGGGCCGAACGGCTGCTTCCGCGCGCCCGGGCGTGGTCGAGCCATATCGTAGAAATATAGGCCGTTGCTCCCCTTCGCTCGAAGTCCTTTTGATCGGTAAACAGCTTCATCCGGCCACGGAGCAGCGATTGGTCCTCCACCAGGTATGCGGGTCGGCTTTGTTGGCTCACCGGCCGCCCGGATCGACCAAGCTTCGTCCAGCCATCCTTGGCCCTTGTCCACGCATCGCCGTACTGGTCGAAGAGCGGTTGGCGGGACGACCTGAGTATTTCGCCTTGGCTGTTTAGCGCCATGAAACCTTGTTCAGACCAAAACACTGTGATCGTTTGGTCGAAATTATGCGATATTGCCGCGGGCTTCTCCACCTCGATCAGTTTTCGGGTTTCGCCGGTCTCCAGGCTCATCTCAATTATTGCGTCGGGCGCGACGCAGTAGAGCGCAAGCAGATCGTGGCGGAACATCGCGGGGTACGAGTCTTTCAAAGGGCGCTGTGTGTACAAGACCTCGTCCGTGTCGACATTCCGAACCTCGACGGTGGCCCGGTCGCTCGTCAAGCCATGCCCAAGAATCATTCGCTCACCATCGGCGCTGAAGGCGAGAGGCATTGCGCCGATCGGTTTGATCTGCACGGGTGTTCCCACGGTGAGGGTTCCCTCCGGTAGATCGAGCGACCGGTTACTCCGAGCGCAGCCCGCTAAGAAGACGAGCAGTGAACACCAATACCCAGGATGCCGCATGGCCATACTGCGATTGTACAGTCCCGCTGTCGCGCGGGTGCCAAGTTAGTCGCTCGAAACCTCCGAACCTAGATCACAGGGTCGAAGCGACGGCAGAATCACACGGTTGCAGCTACGCGATCGCCACGTCGAATCTGCTTGCGGAACATAACCATACTATTACCATGGGTCCGCTGGTTCTAATATTCACGGTAACGGCATTGGGCACAGGACAGTCTGCATCAGATCTCACTGAACTCGATAAGCTCGTCACACTTTACAAGTCTTACGAACTCCCGCTGCCACCCGCGGATGCTCCGCTGGTAGCGCTGGACGGCTACGGTGACGCCGACGATGGAATCCTCTGTGGATATTTGATTCGAAGAAGATTGGGCACTGTCGAGCCGACTCTTTGGATGGCTACGAGCGTCGTTCCATATCGCACGCCAGGTAAACCGGTGCCAACGGTCGCGGCAACCGCTAGACGCATTGCCACACCCGATTCTGGCGAGCCGGCGTTTCCAGAAGAATGGCTCCTCGCGATGGCCGTGATCGAGAGGACCCGCGAGCACAACGATTTCGCAGCGGCGCTTCTTGCTGTGGCCAAAAGGAACCTGGTCTACTCTACCAACCGGGATTTGATACCGAAACAGGGCGCGAGCCTCGAAAACCGAATGGCCTTCCTCGCGCTGGGCCACTGGATGAACGCAATCATCGATCCTGACATCGATCGAGCTTACGTTCTCGAACAGTTGAATCGCCTACTAAAAAGAAACCCCGAAATTGCAAGCCGCACTGCATGGCAGGCGCTGTCAGACCTCGATGAGACTGTGAAACGGAGGTATCGCGGAAACGATCCCGATGAGGTTCTCATCGAAACGCTCTGCGAAAGTCGGGTGACCGGCCGCGACCTATCGTCGACTGGTCCGTCTAAGGCGATTCTGTACGGGACCGTTTCGGCGATCGTAGACAGGGGCTTTGAGATTATTCCTAAGCTCTTGGATCATGTGACCGACCGCCGACTGACTAGGGCTTACCACCATGGAATGATGAACGCCCCTTCAGCTCTGTGCACAGTCGGGGACGTTTGCACCGCACTTCTCTTCAGCATGCTGGACACAAACGCGACGCGGTGGCCCCGTGGTAACCGGGAGATGCAGAATGAGCTGAGGTCGGCGTGGATCAAAGCCGAGCAACTTGGCGAGCGCGAGCATTGTCTTTCCAGGCTGAGCGGTACGCGAAGCGGCTCGCCGTCAGAAGCGCTCATTCGGATGGCCAAGGAGAATTGCCCCGACATCTTTCCCGAGGCATACCGACGGCTCCTGGCGTTGAGACCCGGAGTGGACACAAGTTCGATATTGATCGCGATGGAGCAAACACTCAAACCGAAGGAAGCATTGGTGGAATTGGCGCTGCTTGGTACCACGCACTTGGATCTGACTCGCGTCCACTCGGCGCTCTCGACCTTGAAGCGCCTTGATCAAACCATATTTGATCGCGAAATAACTAAGGCACTCAATGGGTTACCGTCGGCGGGATTTACGACATGGAATAGGCGATCTATGTTTCCATCATTCGCACGGCTGGCGGCCCACAGCGAGTCCGAGGATGTTTGGAGAGCTCTTTCTGCGGTAACGAAAAAGGCAGTGGTGGGCTTGCGGTTAGAGTTGATAAACCACAGCTCCTACGCCGACCATTCGCCGAATGCGAAGCGCAGGTGGCTAGTTTATCTCATGGAGTTCTTCGACGATGAGAGCGAACTGTCGAAGGACAATCCGGCAGCCGCAGAAGAAGTCGAGAGTGACCATCCTAACGGTCATAGTGAGCGCGTGCAGGATTTGGCCGTATTCCTCGCGGCGAAAGCACTCGGTATCGATGCGATTCCGAAGGCTGACGGAAGCAGAGAGGCTTGGGCGCGGCTGCGCGCGGATGTGCGCAAGCGCATCATTGCGGCGCAGGCGAATGGCAATGACCGTGCTTCGTCACAGGCCTTACCGGAAATCGAGAATCTCCTTGTGCCAACGCTAGCTACATCAGGAGCGTTGAACATCTGCAGAATCTTTTCGGGAGATAACTTCTCGCTAGAGCACGTGAGGAACGTGCTCGCAAGGTCGGGCATACCAATAGAGATCGAGTCAGACCTGCATACTTTCGTGTCAGTAGAAGCAAGCCTTGCAGAAAAGGCAAAGGCGGAGCTGCGCAAGAACCACCGACTTACCCCAATTTTTCAATGTGTCCTTCTTCCCGAAACATCAAGCCTGCATCTGCAAGCGGAATACCGGAGCTTGTGGCCCAAGAAACCATCTGGAACTCCCCCAGCCTCTAACCTTGATATTGGACCGGAGAGTTCAGCGCAAATTATCTCCTGGGTCAGGAGTCAACGGAAGAATCCGAGATGGGCTGTTGATCGCGTCTGGTGCCGCAAGAGACAGTATCTCAACAGATCATTCAAGTTATGCGAAGGCTTTGATGTCAAAGCACGGCTTAAAAAGAACAGAACGACGCACATCGTAATCGCCCGCTTATCGCTCGTCGATGGCCGAATGCAACTCTTTCCAGTGAGGAAACTAATTGAGTGGCGATCACAGCAGGGGAGTAAACTCGCGCCAATGTTGGTCGCGCCGCTCGCCATGTAGGCCGCTAGAGAATACACATGTTAGCTGCTGTCCACGTTCTAATAACAATTGCACTCGCTCAGAGCGTTGCTCTGGCCGACGGTTCGGCGACGCGCGAGGAAATGGCGCGGCGGCTAAACGCAGTCCAGACCGGCATGTCGCTCGACGAGGTCCTATCGACCTGCGGCCCAGGGTTCACCATTCGGTACCCCGGCCAGCGATTCGGCCCCGAAAAGGGTTTTGTCGTAGGTTACGGCTCTGAGGGGCCCACCAGTTTTCCGACGCTTGGCCGCATTTGTTTTGTTGACCAGAAGGTTACTTGGGTCGTTGGTGGTTCTGGCACCGTGATCGAGGAGAGGCTGGTGGCCGAACCCCAGCTTAGGCGACTACTGAGCGTTCTAGCTGAACGGCCGCCCGATATTTTTGCGATAGATGTTGACTGGTGGCCGCGCATGCTTCGCTGCGTAAACAGCCTGCAGCCGCTTGGAAAACTGCGCGCAGTCGCGGTCCTACGCGAGGCCATTCGCGTCTCTGGCGTTGGACTTAGTGACTTTGACTCCCTGCAATTTGTTCTGCGGTTGCTGTTCGAGCCTCGAAGGCACGCTCCAAATTGGCCGTGGGATCTGCCTGAACCGGATGATTCCAGCCTTCTGCCCCACTATCCCATTGCCATCATTAGAGGTGTTCCCATCACTTTTTCGGGAATGCCAACATCACCATCTGGGTCGATCCTCGGTTTGTCCGAGGCCGGGTTTTTTGAAAGGGAGGGAGAGCTGATTGCGACTCCGCTCAAGCTTCCAATGAACCCCTTTCATGAAATCCTTGCAGCATCGGATACACCGATATGGCCCTCTGAGAAGTGGTGGGCTGTACAGCCTCAGCACGCCGAAGATGTGCTCTTTCGCTTTAGGCGCAGAGTAATCCAACAGCTGCTCAGCCTTTGCGAAGGGATCGAGTATCCTGTCCCGATGTATCCGACTCACGATGAATGGGTGACTGCGGTTCGTTTTCTCGAGACGGAATTCAATGCATCCGACCTTGTCTGGGATCCTGGGCTTTGCAAATATGTGCGGCGCCACTCAAAATAATGTTTCCTCATTTCCTTGCGTCTTTCGTTTTCCAGGCCCCAGTCTCAGATGCTCTTTGTTGGATGACGTTCATTTGTAACTATCCTCCCGAATAAGCCATGTTCGCGGCCCTGTTCACATTAGCTTTAGTGGGGACGCCGCCAGTTGTTCAGGTCATGCCCGTTTCTGACTGTCTTGCAAAGATGGGGCTCGAGCGAAGCGCGGAACCGGAAATCGCATCGGAAGTCATTGCCGTTTGCGGCGACCTGAAGGATCCGGAGTTTGCGCCCGAGCTTGCAAGTGCCCTGGGCGCAGAGTGGATTGAGGTGGGCTCGAAAAGAAGGCTGAAACGAGATTCCGCCGCTCGAAAAAGGACTATTGTTCGCGCTCGCACAGAGACCGCAAAGCGAGGGTTCGCCCTGCTTCCCAATCTCGATGGCGAATCGTCCGACCGCGTGCGTGAATCGATCAGCCTGATCTTGAAGTTCGTCGAAAAGTATCGCATCAGCCGACCCAGCGAGTTCAGGCCGAATTTCTCGCTACCGGCCGACCGCCTGCTAAACGGGGCCCTCCGTAGTATAGGATTTGAAGCGATCGGTCACTTGGAAGACCGCAAACCGGTCGTCTATGCCTTGACCCCTAATGCTTCGCAACGGCCCCTTCCTAAGGAGTTCGGGTCGATGTTGGCGATCGCCCTCGCGGACCGGCAGGCGTTGGCCATAAGCTTCGAGCAGATCCGGACCCAGATTTCCGGAACAGGAATAACCGACTGGATCGAAGACCGGTTTTCCCGTTTCGGGAAAGATTTGCATGTTGCCGAGGCCCTGGTGGCAATCGTGCGAAGCCAGGATCGAGTAATGGCGTCCTTGGGATTGTTCGACGATCAGGGGAGTCTGATTGACAGCGGGCACACTGTGATTTCTCCAAGCTATGAAGCGGTCCCGTTACAGGCGGGCGACCTAGCAAGCGTTTCCTTGGATTCGATCGAAGCTTCATTCTTCTCCGCGAAACCCGATTCGCGGTTCCCACAGAAACTGGCCGCGGTCGAGCCCTTGTCAATAGTCATTCCAAGGGCTCTAAACGAGTACTCCAAAAGGCGAGCTAAGCCACTAGTTGCCTTGCTCGACGACCGGCTGCTGCCGCTAGCCGAAAGTTACGTCCATGGCCAGACGTTCGCCGCAGGCAGATTTCTATCGGCGGCGGCCGCCGCAGGGCTGCTGGAATTCAACGAGGGCCCGAAATGGATAATCGCGAAGCCTGCGGCCGCTCAACCTCCGGAGGAGCGCCGGGTGGATCGCGCGCTCCTCGGCAAGCTCCTTGCCCTTCACCCTATCGATGTCCCGGCCATGGCCGATTTCGCGGTCAAGACTGGTTTGTCATCCCAATCCAGTGGTTTGCTTCGCATAATCTTTAAGGTAATCGAAAGACACGGTGCGGCTCTGCCACTTCCGACGTACGAGGAGCCGGAACAAGCGCTCGCAGCGGTTGGTGATTTGATCAGGATGGTCGATCTGAAGTCTGGAACGAGCCGACGCTGGATGGCCGCCGGGATTCCGGACAAGTGCAAGCGGATGATCAAATTGTGGGCTTTGTCCGGCCTGACGACCATGGAAGGCAATGTCCCCGACTTGCTCCGCAATGGCACGGAAGCGATACCAAACAACCTTCCCGCCGACGCCGTCGTGGAAATAGCTTTATCGGAGGAGCCCGTCTTGTCGAAGCCGGACGCCAGCACGGTGTTTCTGCAGTATCCCCACACTGCGGCCGAAATCCGCGCATTCTTGCAGTCGGCCCCCGAGATGGTCCAAAATGCAGAAGCTTACTATGCCGACGAGATTCTGTTCGGCTCGATACGCGTTTGGAAACTGTCGATACATCTATCGACCGGGCAAACCCTTAAGGCGGTCTTCTCGGATCCGCCTTCGGAGCTCAAAAAAACGACATTCGGCCAACTGCCGAATGAATTTAAAGAAAATTTGAAAGTTCGGTGAGACGTATCGCGTCTTCCGTTCGCGGTTTTCTGCCACACGCGCCCAAAATGTGGACCGAATCCGCAAGATCGGCCACCCGACCGTCCCAGAAGTCGCGGATTTCCGGCTCGTTCTCTGCGATGTTGCCGGTGCCCCATCGCGGTCGGGGCGGGAGGGGGTCCATACGGTGCTTGTGCGCGAACTTTTCGAGCCAGAGGATGGCTTGGTGGCGTACCCGGGAATCAGAGTCGCCGAGCCGGCGGATTACGGGCCCTTTGTTGCCGACGACGGCCTCATCGAGGTTGTAGATAGCCTCGGCGCGAAGGG
>JACDEQ010000025.1 GCA_013816225.1 Armatimonadota bacterium
ACCCACGTCCGCGGACGTGGGTCGAGCGCACAGCCAACAAGGTACCCTTAGAGCACACGGAGGAGAATGGAATGAAAAAGATTTCCGCATTGGTATTGGCATGTGGAACCGCATCGGGTGCGGTTGCCCAGCTCAACGTCCCGGTAGGCGTCGACGTCGGCATCTATTTCCCGCAGAGCGAACTGGTTCGCGACGTGTGGGGCGAGAACTGGTTCCGCATCGGCATCTCGCCGCTCAGCTTCCAGACGCCCGGCAACTGGCGCTTCACCTTCGATCTTGGTATCATGCGCCGCAGCGAGAACGACGATAGCGTCACCTTGATCCCGCTCACGTTCGGCTTCACCAAGTCTTTCGGCCGTGACATGAAGATGCTGCCCTATGTCGTCGGCCGCGTAGGCCCGTATTGGGGCGATGTCGACTCGTTGACCTTCGGCATCAACAAATCGCAGGTCGGCTGGAACGCCAACGCCGCTGTGGGCATCAGCTTCGATCGCAGGTTCTATATCGAGGGTCGCTATGATCACTACAGCAAGTTCGAAGGCCTGGACTTCAGCGGATTCTCGATAGCAGCCGGCATAAGGGTCTTCGAAATCAGGCTCTAAGCTTGTCTACATGCCGAGAGTAGCCACCGATACCCGCAAGCCGGCCGAGCGGGCGGTGCTTACTCTCGTGCATGAGGACGCAGCCGAAGACGAATACACCGAGGAGGAACTCCGCTCCCTCTGCGATGCGGCGGGAGTCGTCGCCATAGGCACGCTCCATCAGCGAGTTGACCGTCCGTCCAGCGCTACGTACATCGGAAAGGGCAAGGTCGAAGAACTCCATACGGCTGCCGAGGATGAACATGCCGATGTCGTCGTCTTCGATTGCGAGCTCAGTGGGGTCCAGCACAGGAATCTCGAGGAGGCCCTGAAGCTGCCTGTCTTGGATCGAACCCAGCTAATCCTAGACATCTTCGCCCAGCGAGCCCACTCAAGCGAGGGCAAGCTGCAGGTAGAACTGGCGCAATATTCCTACTTGATGCCCCGCATTACCGCGGCCTATACGGAGTTCGAACGTCAGAAGGGCGGCATCGGTATGCGCGGTCCCGGTGAAACCAAACTGGAAGCTGACAAGCGGCGCATCAAAGAGAGAATCACCCACCTCAAGAACGAACTCGACGACGTCGTCAAATCTCGACAGCAGCAACGAGCAAGCAGGCGCAAACATCCATTTCCTTTCTGCTGTATCGTCGGATATACAAGCGCCGGGAAGAGCACGCTGATGAACAAGCTTTCCGGTAGCGAGATTTTCGTCGACCCGATGCTTTTCGCTACACTCGATCCGACAACGCGGAAGGTGGACCTGCCGACTGGATACGGGCTGTTCATCACCGACACGGTCGGATTTGTGCGGAACCTTCCAACCAACCTGGTCGCGGCCTTTCGCGCGACCTTGGAGGAGGTCGTAGAAGCGGACTTCCTAATCCACGTCGTCGACGTCAGCCATCCCAACTGGGAACTCCAGAGCGAGGCGGTCAAGGAAACGCTCGAAACCCTCGGCGCGAGCGAGAAGCCTGCGCTCACCGTCTTCAACAAGATCGACAAGCTGGAAGACAAAACGGTAATGCGCGAGCTGGTTGCGCAGACGCCGAATTCCGCAGCCGTCTCGGCGGCGACCGGAGCGGGTACGGATTCCATGCTGGACGCGCTCACAAAAATGATTCGATCCCTGCTCGTGCCGATCGACGTCTTGCTGCCGTATGACAAGAGCGGCCTCCTACAAGAGTGTTACGACCTTGGGCGAGTCCTCGAGGTCGAGCACCGGGAAGACGGCATCCATGTTCGGGCCGAGCTTATCGCCGAGACGGCCCAGCGCCTACGCCCCTACCAACTGGCCAGTTGAACATCGGCGAGTGGATTCGATGCGCGCCGGTCGAGTGGCTGGACGCGGAGGCCATCGCAGCCCATTCTCTGGGCGTTACCCGCTCGCAAGTTTTGGCACATCCCGAGTGGGATGCCCCCGAGTTGGCACTTGAGATGTTGCTGCAAAAGCGGCTAACCGGTATGCCCCTCGCTTACGTGACTGGCCGCAAGGAGTTCTACGGACGCGACTTCGTCGTAAACCCTAGCGTGCTGATTCCGCGTCCCGAAACGGAGGTGCTTGTGGAAGCCGTCCTCCCGTTGCTCGCGCCCGGCATGCTATGCGTTGACATCGGCACGGGGAGCGGGGTAATTGCCATCACCCTAGCCTTGGAATCCCCGGAAACTTGCTGGATCGCCACCGACGTTAGCGGCGCAGCGCTCCGAATCGCCGCACAGAATGCCCATGCGCTAGCCTCGCCAATCAAGTTCATCCGCGCCGATAGGCTAGAGGCACTTGCTGCTCGCTCCGTCGACCTCATTGTATCGAATCCTCCGTACGTGACTCCGGGCGACGTCAGGCTGCAAGCGGAGGTCGAACGCTTTGAGCCGCACATCGCTCTGTTCGCAAAAAATGGTACGTCCTTCATTCGCGAACTCGTCCATGACGCAAGACGCGTCCTCCGCCCTCACGGAATCGTGGCTTTTGAATTCGGCGCAGGCCAATCGGGCGAGGTCCGAGAAATCCTCTGCGACCTGCACCACAAAGTCGTCCCCGACCTTGCAGGCGTAGATCGCGTAGCCATTGCTAGGCTTTAAGTCGCTGTAACAGGCATTTCTGCAATTCAGCATAATCAATTTGAAAGGGGCTATCCGCAACCTCGACTCCGACGACACGGGCGTCGCCTAAAGGCGCTCGCGAATCCAGCCGTCGATCCAGGCCTTCTTTTGTTCGTATTGGGTCCGATCTGGAACCGCTGGGGGCGCCATCGTGGGGTGCGGCATGTCGAAGAAGCTTCCGTCCCCACGTACTGCGTGCTGATCGCCGAGCTCGATGTAGCAAAAACCTTTGCCGGCGAGCTTGGCGTCGGTCGCGTTGGCAGCGATGTGGTAGGCCACGATCTCACCCTGGTACTGTGCGAAAATCCCTGCTTTCGGCATAACCAGCTTCACTCCCGGCTTGAACTCGCCGGGTAGTGGCACGGTAGACACGTCACCGATCGCGTAAACGTTCTCGAAGCCTGCAACGGCGAGGTTGCCCGGGTCGACCGGAATCCACGCGCTTTCCTTGGCAAGGCCGGATTCCACCACAACCTTCGGCGCAGAGTGGGGTGGGATCGTCAGCAACAAGTCGTAGCCCACCGGGCCTCGCCCCTCGAACTCCACCACCTTCTAATGAGGCTCTACGCGTGTGGTTTTGACCTGATTGAAAAAACCGATGTTGCGCTCGGCCATCTTTTGGACCACGTACTGTCCTATCTCCGGGCCGGCGGTGGCCATCGGTGCACCCTCGACAGTGTGAACGCCCACCTTGGTCTCGATCCCACGACGTTCGAAGTGGTCAACGCCAGCTTTTGGTCGACGACGACCTGGTGCACCGGGGGCAACAACTTCCGCAACGTGTTCGCCACGGTAAGCCCACCGAACCCACCTCCGAGTATCAATATCGTCGAGGATATAATTTAGTTACGCTGCGGAGACCGCCGAGGCCTTCCAGTCCCTCTAGTCTGATAGGTCCAATAAGTCCTATTCGCCCTATCCGTCCGATTTTTCGTAATGACGCCTACACCATCCGCCGCAACACCATATGCAGAATCCCGCCGTTCCGGTAGTAATCCACTTCCACCGGCGTGTCGATCCGGCACGTCGTCGGAAACTCCACCGCAACTCCGTTCGGCTTCATCGCCCGCACCATCACGTCCTGCCGCGGCGTCAAACCATCTTCCACCGAAATCGAGAACGTCTCGGTTCCATCCAGCCCGACCGAAAGAGCCGTATGCCCGGGCTTATAAGTCAGGGGCAACACCCCCATTCCCACCAGGTTGCTCCGGTGGATCCTCTCGAATGACTCGGCGATCACGGCTCGAACCCCAAGGAGGAACGTCCCTTTGGCCGCCCAATCGCGAGACGAGCCCATGCCGTAATCCTTCCCCGCCAAAACCACGAGCGGGATGCCGGCGGCCCTATAGTTAATGGAGGCATCGTAAATCGGCTTCATCTGGCTGTCGGTGAAATCGGTGGTGACGCCGCCCTCGGTGCCCGGCGCCAACTCGTTGCGCACGCGAACATTGGCGAACGTTCCGCGCGTCATCACCCTGTCGTTTCCCCGGCGCGAGCCGTAGCTATTGAACATCGCCGGCTCGACGCCCTGAGACATCAGGTAAGACCCCGCAGGGCTGGCGGCCTTGATCGCGCCGGCCGGGCTGATATGGTCGGTGGTCACCGAATCGCCCACCTTCACCAAGCACCGCGCATCCTCGATCGGCTGAATGGGCGACGGCCGTGGCGAGAGGCCCACGAAGAACGGCGGCTCCTGGATATAGGTGCTCTTCTCGTCCCACGCGTATAGGTTGCTGCCCGTGGTCTTGATGCCCTTCCACATTCCGCTGCCCTCGAAGACGTCGGCGTACTGCTTGCGAAACGCGTCGTAGGTGACGCAAGACGCGATGATCTCGGCGATCTCGGCTTCGCCGGGCCAGACGTCCTTCAGGTAAACCGGCTTGCCGTCCTGATCCTTGCCCAAGGCTTCCTTAGCCAGGTCGATGTCCACCGTGCCGGCAATCGCGTAAGCCACGACCAGCGGTGGCGACGCCAGGTAGTTGGCTTTCACGTCGGAGTTGATCCGGCCCTCGAAGTTGCGATTGCCGGATAGCACGGCGGCCACCGTCAGGTCGGCGTCGTGTACGGCCTGGCTAATCGGCTCCGGCAGTGGCCCGGAGTTGCCTATGCACGTGGTGCAACCGTATCCGACCAAGTAGAACCCGAGCTCCTCGAGCGGCCCCGTCAGGCCGGCTTTATCGAGGTAGTCGGTAACGACCGTGCTGCCGGGAGCGAGCGATGTCTTGACCCACGGCTTTCGCTCCAGACCCCGCGCTCGGGCGTTCCGCGCAAGGATTCCGGCACCGACCATCACGCTGGGGTTGCTCGTGTTCGTGCAGCTGGTGATGGCCGCGATTACCACGTCGCCGTCTTTCAAATCGAACTCCGCACCGTCGTATTCGACTTTCACCTTCTCCAAGACCGCGGTGGCGGAGCGCGAGAAGGTCGAGCCGATGTCCTTGCGCCATTGCTGCTTCATGCCGGAAAGCGGGATGCGGTCCTGCGGACGTTTGGGCCCGGCCAGCGACGGCTCGACGGTGCCGAGGTCGAGCGAGAGCTCCGAGCTGTAAACCACTTTGCGGCTGTCGTCTCGCCACAGTCCCTGCTCCTTGTAGTACTTCTCGACGGTCTGGATCAGATCGTCGGGCCGGCCGGTGAGCTGCATATACTTGAGCGCCTGCACGTCCACGGGAAAGAAGCCGATGGTCGCGCCGTATTCGGGTGCCATGTTCGCGATGGTCGCGCGAGTGGCGACGGGCATATCGTCGAGGCCTGTGCCGAAGAACTCCACGAATTTGCCGACCACGCCTTCCTTTCGGAGCATTTCGGTCACGCGCAGGACCAGGTCGGTGGCGGTCGAGCCTCCGGGGAGCTTGCCGGTGAGCTTGAAGCCGACGACTTCGGGAATCAGCATGTAGATCGGCTGGCCCAGCATCACGGCCTCGGCCTCGATCCCGCCTACGCCCCAGCCGACGACCCCGAGGCCGTTGATCATGGTGGTGTGCGAGTCGGTGCCCACGAGGGAGTCGGGGAACAGCGTGCCGTCCTTCTCCCAAATGACCTTGGCGAGGTATTCGAGGTTCACCTGGTGGACGATGCCGGTGGCGGGCGGGACGACGCTGAAATTGTCGAACGCGATCTGGCCCCACTTCAAGAACTCGTAGCGCTCCTTGTTGCGCTCGAACTCGCGCCTCTCGTTGATCTCCAGTGCCATGCCCGAGTTGAACGCGTCGACCTGGACGGAGTGGTCGATCACCAGGTCGCACGGGACGAGTGGGTTGACCTTCTTCGGGTCGCCGCCCATTCGCGCCATGGCCGCCCGCATGGCCGCAAGGTCGACGACGGCGGGGACGCCGGTAAAGTCTTGGAGGACGACGCGCCCCGGCTTGAACGGAATCTCGAACACGCCGACTTTCTTGGCGTTGTAGTTTTTAAGGGCTTCGCAATGGACGCCATTGACGATCCTGCCATCGACGTTCCGCAGGCACGCCTCGAGGAGGACTTTGATGCTGTAAGGGATGCTGTCGAGGTTGCCCAGGGCATCCAACCGCCAAATCGTCCTCTCGCCCAAAGAGGTAGTAAGGGTAGCGCGCGCGCCAAAAGGATTCTCGTTTGCGGGCATGGCTCTATTATGGCGGCTGCCCCGCGCATCATCACGACAGGTGCGTAAGGTGGCAATTGGGACGAACTGGCTAGCTAAAGCGTCGTCTCCGGGTCGTAGAATCCGATAATGTGGAGGCGAATGCAGGCGGGCAGGGTGTTTTGGCAAATGAAATTCCGAAGCGTGACTGTCCGACCGGGAACGGTTCTTTCTTCAGAAGCTCCCCTTCATCCACGGTAATCCGGTCGAGGCAGGGTTGCGTGAAGGCCGGGCCGAATAACCCTGGTCCAGCGCATCCGTCCCTCACTCCAATTCGATATCATCCAGCGAGTCGATGTAATCCGGCAGACCCGGCGGCAGCAACACGAAACCCATGACATCGAACATTGAGAAGCCGCGTGACAGCCAGTTCCTGGGGCCTTCAGAATGCCAGCAGAACACGTCCTCGCCGGACTCGCCGGCGGCGGCTTCGGCGAGAGGGGCTTCCTCGAAGTGCTACATGCGCAAGTCGAGTAGCAGGTGGAGAGTCACGTCCATGGGCATACGCCGATCGTAGATCATCGGAGCGGTACTTGCCGGGCGCAACGAACTCCAAGAGGCCGGCGTCGCGCAGGACCTGCAGCTGCTGCCGAATCTTGGGGCGCACGTTGTTGTTGTTCGGGTGCAGCACCGCGAGCTCCGCCTCGAAAGCGTAAGCCTCGTCGAGCGTGAATTCCTGACGGCCGATCTTATGGAGCGCGTTCAGCACATCGAGCGTCCAGCCGCGCGCAGATGCCGCGACCTGGGACAGCGGCCGAATCGTTTCATATTGCCTTCTGACCTCCGACGGACTCACGACCGAACTTTCTCTCACGACCCACAGCTTTCCTTCCGGCGCGATGCGGTTCAGGTGAATCTCGCATCCTATCCAGCCCGCGCGGCGCGCGTTCGGCGAGAGCGGCGGGCGGGCCACGACGCACGATTCCGCGAAGAAAAACGACGGCACCAGCAACAGGTTCCGCACGCGCCAAAGGGCATCGTAGTTCAAAACGAAGAGGTTCGGGACCGAGTCGCTCCGAATAGCGGTGATCATGGCGGAATGCGCCGCGTCCACGACCCGATCTCCGAGATTCGCCCGGCTCTTCAGCTGAAAGACGCTCGCGCAGGAATCGCAAGCGTAATCGACCGCCTTCCGATTCGCGGGAGTCTGGGCTAGCGAACTCCGCGAGCACGCCGGACAATAGAAATTCGCCGCACCCCAAGCCTCCGTACAAGTCCTCACTATCTGTGAGGGGCTCTCGTACGCAACTCCCGGGGCGATGTCGATCTGCAGGTTCAAAACGGTTCGAGTTTACAGCCTTTCGTGGATTTTCCCCATCCCAATGACTGCCCATCAGGAGATGGGTCCCTCCCGGACTGGTCCAACCCGGATCGCCCGCGCGGTCTTGGAAAGTCCTAGACAGTTCGGCGAAACTGAGTAGCGGTCGGATCTCGCCCTATTGTAGAGGGTGCCGAGGTAATTGGCCAGCACGACAGCTTGATTGAATCGTGGTCAATGAGGAGCCGACCGGTCATGCGGCTCGGTGCAGTGTCGCTTACCCGCCGACGCTGATCCGGCCGGGGCCGCCTTCTTTTCCCAGAATGGTGATCTTGGCGGGCATGAACTGCTTAACCACCCACGCGGAGGTCGACAGGGTAGGCGTGATCCGGGAGGTCGTGAACGAGCAATTTTCGCCACATAAGGCCGCGGGCAGGATCAGCTGGTCGGCGAGGAATTCGTCGGTCGTGGCGTCGCCATTCAGCCAATTGACCAGTTCGTGAAATGCCTCGTCGCAAACCTCTTCCATGGGCTTGCCCCGCTGGCCGATACACTGATATCCGCCAAAACCGTCTTCGAAGACCGCAGTGCATGTGACAGCTGCCCCCGGCGAAGACGCCCGCGGGCGCACCGTCTCGACGCTCATCTCCATGCCGTTCTTCCGTGCCAGCTCCTGGATGTGCTCCGCTCCACGCCGGCCGACGGCGTCCGGGAGTTCACTCGTCACCACATACGCCTTGAGCATTTTCAAATCGCCACGTTCGTCGAAATTGAAACCGTTAAGCGCGCTTGGCTCTATCTCGACACTGGTCTCGCCGCCGCCGCGGGGTGGGTAGCCCGCAGATTCCATAACCGGCAGCGCGACGATCCCGCAACGAGCCATGGCGGGCAGAGTGATCGCCCTAAGGTACTCGTATGTTGGCGAAAAAGGCACATGGGTGCCACCCCGCACCGCGATTCGGCTGACTGCCCCGGCCCGCGCAAAAGGAGTCAACAAGCTCTGAATGATGAGCGTGGCGCTGCCGGGCTGGGAGCCCTTTGCGATTGCATTCAAATCGACGCGGTCTCGAAGCGGTCCAAGTTGGCGTGTCGGAGCGAAAAGCAAGACTTCGTCGCCAAGCTGCGTACTGACCTCGGCGTTTGTGGCGTCGCCTAGAGCACGCGCAAGGGCCGCATCGACCGGATTAACTCCCGGCCGTCTCAGTCCTCCTCTAACATTTCGAACAGCAACCGGCTGGCCCGTGAGGGCGGAAACGGCAAGCGCGACCCGCACGACCGACCCGCCGCCCTCCCCGTAGGCGCCGTCGATCTCGACTGCGGCCGAATCAGGCAAACGACGCTCGCTTCTTTGCCAGCACTCGCACGACGCGACGCCCATCCGTTTCTGCTACGCTTAGGTTCCAATCGCCTTGATCGATCTCCTCGCCCTGCCCGGGTGGCCTTCCAAACAATCCGAACAGAAAGCCGCCGAGCGTGTCGAACTCCTCGCTTTCGAAATTGGAGCCGATTTCGTCGTTCACGTCGTCGAGGTGCGCCTTGCCGTCGATGAGCCAGGAGTTTTCGGAGACGGGCTGCACCTCCTGCTCCTCCACGTCATACTCGTCCACGATTTCGCCGACGATCTCTTCAACCAGGTCTTCGATCGTCACGAGACCCGCCGTGCCCCCGAATTCGTCTTGAACGATCGCCATCAAGGATCGTGACTTGCGGAACTCGGTGAGCAATTGGTGCAAGTCCTTGGTGCCGGGGATGAAATGTGCCGGCCGCATCAGCCCGCCAATGTCCTGGCCGTTCCCGTCTAGCAGCGCCTTGAGCAAATCCTTTGCGTGCACGATTCCGACGATACGGTCGATGCTTCCTTCATATACCGGTATCCGCGTGTGGCCCGTTTCGTGGATGGTCTTGGCAACTTCCTGCGCCGAAGCCGTTCGCTCGACGGCGTCGATATCGGTGCGCGGCGTCATGACCTCGCGAGCCACCGTGTCGGTGAACTCGATGATCGAGTGGATCATCTCCTTCTCGTCTTCGATCAACTCGCCGCTTGCGCCGCCGGCCTCCACCATATCTCTGAGGTCCTCTTCCGTGACCATCGGGGCCGAAAAGATCGGCCAAAGGCCGAGTCGGCGCGTGAAGAACGACGCGATGCCGCCGATCAGCCAAACAAACGGGAACAGAATTACTCGCGCAATCGAAAGATAAGGCGCGACTCGAAGCGCCCACTTCTCCGCGTTGTTACGCGCCAGCCCGGTGAACAACGATTCAACCAGAATCAGATTGACAAGCCCTGCAACGAAAACGAGGAAGAAGGCGCTCGCGATAAGCCATCCGACGCCGTAATCGTCCCTGCCGCTCCATAGTCTAGCGGGCCAGGGCGACGCGAGCACCGCTACGGTGTACATCGCGGCGCGGCAAAAGCGAGAGCCGATTTGGCAGGTCGCAAGATAGAGGTGGGACCCTTCATTGAGTTTCTCGAGCCGTCGTGCTCGCGGGTCTTTCGCCTCGATCAAATCGCGAATCCTCGCGCCGCGAAGCGCCGAAAGTGCGTTGTCTCCGGAGCGGAATATAGCGTTCAGCGCCATTAATCCAATGATGATAATGAACGACCAGAGGGCTTCCGAAGGGGAGACCTCGAAGCGAGGGGCATTGAACTGAGCGAAAATCATTGCGGGCCCAAACCGAACAACACGAAGGCTAGACCTCCGCCCACTAGTGCACCCAAACTCAATTCTACGACCGAATGAATCTTGGCTTCGTACCGGCTCTGGGCGACCATAGCAGCCAGAAAAAGGGCCAACAGAGACGGCAGCAATTTTCCGGTGATCAACGTGAGCACAACGGCGAAAAAGAAAGCGAATGTTGCATGGCCGCTCACAAGCCCACCCTTTAGCACTTGGCCCTTCGATCCAAGCCCCTTGCCGATAACAATCAGGAAGAAGAGGATAACCATTCCGATCAAAATGCGTGGCAGCACCTGGGTCTGCAGATCCGGCGATTTCAGCTGCAAAGTGATCTCGTGCCAGCGCCCATCACCGATAAACAGGAGCAATGCCACCACGACCGCAGTTAGCGTCGTGATAAGGACGCCTCCCGCGGCCATGTCTTTGGCGAACTTGGCCAACGGGTGATATTCCGGTTGCGCGATGTCGACCACGGCCTCGATAGCCGAGTTGAACATCTCCGCGACAACCACAAAGCTGATCATAAAGAGCAGCACGATCATCTCGCGGAGCATAAGGTCCATGAAGAACCCGATCAGTATCACGATGATGACCGTGTAAAGGTGAACGCGCATGTGCCGCTGCGTCTTGAACGCGTACGCCACGCCGCCTACAGCCGCTCCGAAGGGTTTGAGAATATTGCGGGCCATTAGCTTCTCACCGAGTAATTCGAAGACCATGCAACTGCCGGTATGAGGCCCACCGAAGCTACGATCCGGTTCATTTTGTCGTTCATCGCCCGGCGGTCGGCCTCGGTCCGGTGGTCGTAGCCCAAAAGGTGTAGCCCGCCGTGAACCGCAAGACAAGCCAACTCGGTTTCAAGCGGAATGCCGTTGTTGGCTGCCTGCTTATCGGCGACGGGCAGACAGATCGCGATATCGCCAAGCATCTGCAGCTCAGAAACTTCGGGACCGTCACCCAGGGGAAAACTGAGGACATCTGTGGGATGGTCGATGCCGCGGTAGCCTCGGTTGAGCCGGCGTATCCCGTCGGCGTCTGTGAGCAGGATGGATATCTCGGAGGGAGGCTGATCTTCGGAATCCAGCATCGCCTCAAGCGCTTCCCGCATGGGAGCCGTTCTTGGCCGGCGCTTTGTAGAGTTGGAGATCAGAACCCGATGCTTCATAGCCGATCACCATGTTTGGTTTCGGCGCTTGATAGGGTTCGAGTGAGAGGACTTGGGGTGCTCATAGTTGCCCCCAGCTTATGCGGGGGCCAGCTTGGGACGCCTTCTTAGCGGCGTCGAGCGCTGCGACGCTTCATTCGCCGTCGTTTGTCGCTGGGCTTCTCGTAGTAGCTGTGCTCCTTCAGGCGGCGCAGAACGCCTGCCTGCGCAAGCTTGTTATCGAAGCGCTTCAGCGCGCCGTCGATGCTTTCGTTCGGTAATACGATGACTTCTATCAAGTTTTCCTAAGCCTCCCTCGGTCGAGGTAGACGGGCATTCTACCCTAAAGGCGGTAGAATCCCGGACATGGTCGTTACCGTTGTGCTCGCGACCGCCCTTCGAGGCATGACCGGAGGAGCCGGCTCCGTGGATGTGGAAGCGGACAATGTCCATCTCGCACTGCGACGGCTTGCGGAGCGGTTTCCAACGTTCGAGAACAGACTGCTGGACGATGCCGGCCGCGTCCGGCGGCATGTCAATATGTTCGTCGGCGAAAGGGACATTCGCGGGCTGGGCGGATTGCAGACTCGGCTGGAATCTGGAGATGAACTTCTGATCATTCCGGCCGTCGCCGGAGGATAAGCGCGCTTGGAAAAGATTATCGTCAATATTTCGGGTGGGAAGGAGCAGGTCGGCGAGGCGTGGATCTGGCGCCTGAGCCGCGAATTCAACATCAAGGTCAACATCATGAAGGCCAACATCGACCAGGATTACGGTTGGCTCCAGCTCGAACTCGAAGGGCCGCTCGAAGAGGTCCAACGCGCTACGGCTTGGCTGCACACCACCGGCCTCCACGTCGACCCGATACAGCGCTCCGTCGGAGCTTAATGCTTTCTCAATACCTTCCTGAGGATTTCGTCGCCTTCTGGGAGGAGGCTACCGCAGAAGCCGACGGTATTTCCGTAGATTTCGAGCGGCGAAAGACGACGATGCAAAACCTTCCTGAGCACGAGGTCGAGCTGATCGACTTCCTCGGCATGCTAGGTGCACGTTTGCACGGCTGGATAGCCATTCCGCGCGAAAACCCCGCCCCGGGATTCCTTTGGATTCCGGCGTATGGCCACGAGTCGCATCTGCCGAACGAGCATTCGACGCGGCTCGGCATGGCGAGCATGAGCTTCAACTTCCATGGGCACGGTGCGTTTCACCAAGAGGAGTACAGGCCGGCGCGGGGCTATTTCGCGCAGGGCATCGAAGACCCGCGGACCTGGATCTTCCGGTCCATGGCGCAAAACTGCCTCGTCGCCATGCGCGTCCTGCAAGCCCAGCCAGAAGCCGGCGACCTATCGGCGGCGGGCCTTAGCCAGGGCGGCGGAATGGCGATCTGGACGGCCGCCCACTCGCCGCTCGTCAAGAACGTCGTCGCTGACCTGCCATTTCTCTCCGCGATGCGGTACACCTTGGGAAAGGAACTGTATCGTTACCCGCTTAAAGAGGTCGCCGACTTCGCCGCAACCATTCCTTCCGGGATGGAGCGGGTACTTCGCTCGGTCTCCTATTTCGACACCGTGAATCAGGCGACGCGGCTGAAAGTCCCCACCTTGGTTTCGCTCGGCAAGAAGGACCCGGCCGTGCGCGCTGACACCGTTCGCGCGGTCTACGAAGCCATCCCGTCTCAAAAGAAGCTAATTGAATACGACACCGGCCACGACTGGAACCCCGCCATGATCGACGCCGACCTCGATTGGATGTTGACCGAGGTGTAATTCAATGGCCTTTAGCACGGAGACTTTCGTTGCCATGCTGGCGCTGTCCGGCGCGGTCATCGTTCTGACCTCGCTGCTCAGTGGCTTCGTGGAGCGGGCAAACCTCCCGCAGGTCGCCGTGTTCTTGTTGCTCGGCCTGGTGCTCGGGCCATCCGTCCTCGGGCTCATGGAGATCAGACTCGATTCGCCGGCTTTGCGCGTTTTTGCGACGCTCGGGCTGGCACTCGTGCTCTTCACAGACGCGGTGACCCTGAAGCTCGGCGAAGCCAAGCAGCATTTGCGCCTAACATCCCTCATCCTCGGGCCGGGAACCCTGCTGGCGACCGGCGCAATGGCCGTCCTTGCCCATTATCTCTTGGGTTTAGATTGGGCGGCTTCTGTTGTACTCGCTTCGGCCCTCGCGAGCACCGACCCCGTCATGCTCCGCGGCCTCTTGCATAGACGGGACCTGCCCCGCCAGGCGCGTCTGGGCCTGCGACTCGAAAGCGGTTTGAACGACATCGTTCTGCTGCCGATCCTGCTTGTTGCGATGTCTTTCATGCCCGGCGGGCGCGGCGCTTCGATGGGCGAGATGCTGATCGAGCTATTCGTCCTCGGGCCCGTTGCCGGATTGGTAGTGGGCTGGGGCTCGATCCTTGCGCTCCGTACGGCTCGGGCTCGGATTGGTGTGCGGCGAGATTACGAATCTATTTACAGCCTCGGGGTCTGCTTCACGGCGTACGCTGCTGGCGAAGCGTTGCACGGGAGCGGATTCCTCGCCGCGTTCGCAGCCGGAGCCGTCATTTCAGCTCTCGACCCGGAGCTTTGCGACTGCTTCATCGAATACGGCGAGACCACGGCCGAGATGCTCCTCATGTTCACGTTCGTACTTCTTGGCGGCTCGCTTATTTGGAGCGGGTTTCCCCTCCTCACCTGGGCGATTGTCGCCTTTGTTGCCCTATCGCTCCTCGCGCGGCCGATCGCGTTATGGCTGTCCCTCCTCGCCGAGAAAATGGACCTGCGTTCACGCAAGCTCATCATCTACTTCGGCCCGCGCGGGCTTAGCACCCTGCTCTTGGCCCTCTTGCCTGCTTTCGAGGGGCGCGCCGGGTCGGACAAGATATTCGCGGTCGCCGGCCTCGTCGTGCTCGCGTCGGTCTTGGTGCATGGCGGGAGCATCATGGCTTATGGGCGGAAACGGCCGACGCGCACAACCACGCGCCTCCGCGTGGCCGCGCCGCAGGTTTCGCCCGATGATGAACACTTGCTCATCACGGTGGATGAGCTGCACTCCGTTCCCGATGTCCGCCTCGCCGACGTGCGCAGCCTTCGCGCATATGAGGACAGCGACGAGGGGATCGAGGGCGCGGTCCGCGTAGACCCCGACGACCCGCTCGGCTCTTTGGGCGCCTTTTCTCCAACCGACTGGATCGCCCTCTTTTGCACGTGAGCCAACGAGGCAACCAGCGCCCGTGCGGCGCGCGAGTTCCAAAGGGCCGGCTATGCC
>JACDEQ010000198.1 GCA_013816225.1 Armatimonadota bacterium
GCCGAGAAGAGTTTCTCAAGATTCACTCGAAAGGTAAGCCGTTCGAAGACAACGTCAGGCTCGACCTGATCGCCAAGAGAACGGTAGGCTTCACGGGTGCGGACTTAGCGAACACCCTCAACGAGTCTGCGCTGCTCAGCGCACGCAAGGGCGAGACCAAGATTGCCCAGTCCAGCATCGAAGAGGCCCTCGATCGAGTGATCGCGGGACCACAGCGAAAGAGCAGGGTCCTCGACCCCAAAGAGCGCGAAACCATCGCCTACCACGAGGCCGGGCACGCCGTCGTGGGTGAACTGCTGGAATACACCGACCCGGTCCACAAAGTGACGATATTGCCTCGCGGTATGTCTCTCGGCAGCACTTGGCAGCTTCCAATGAGCGACAAGTATCTTGTCAGCAAGCAAGAGTTGATGGACGACGTGACTGCTTTGCTAGCCGGCCGCGTTGCCGAAGAATTGGTATACGGCGAAGTGACCACCGGCGCAAGCAACGACCTCGAGCGTGTAACCGCAATCACGCGGGCAATGGTCTGCCAATACGGCATGAGCGACAAGCTCGGCACCCTCGCCCTGGGCCGCCGCAGCCACAACCCGTTCCTGGGCCGAGACTACATGGATGAGCGCAACTACAGCGAAGATGTCGCTAAGCTCATCGACGACGAAGTCAGGGAAATCGTCGAAACGTGCCATCGCCGCGCCACCGAAATCCTCGAAATGCACCGGCAGAAGCTCGACGCAGTCGTCGCCGCACTCCTGGAGAACGAGACGCTCGAGCGAGAGGAGTTCCTCCGGATCATGGAAGGTACGTCCCCCAAGCCTGCAGACGACAAAGACAAGATCGCCGAAGGCCAAAAGGTCTCTAAGAAAGGAGGAATTATCCCGCCGAAGTTGAAACCGGGTACTGCGGAAACGTAAAATCCCTTAGGGTCGCCTGTATCGGCCCTACCACGACTTCGTCTATGACGGCCGACGAACAATACGAAATCGGTTATGCACATCGGTGCGAGGGCAACTACGCCCTTGCACGCGAAGCATTCGACGGTGTATTGGCGAGTTCTCCCGGCCACGCGAAGGCCAGATGGCAGCTGGCTCTCATCATGGGATTCGAAGGCGATTTCGATAGTAGTCTCGCGGCTCTCAAGCAGCTCTCGGAACAGTCGCCCGGAGACACGGAGATTCGATACGACTACGCGATGACTCTGAACATGCTCGGTTTGTTCGACGAAGCCTGCGCAGAGTTTCGTGGGGTGCTGTTGATCAACCCCGACCACGAAAAAGCGCATCAGCTGCTTGGCTACTGCAATTAGGGAACGCTGCTGGATGCGGCCAGTATCCGCCAACCACCAACTGTCAAACCCCCGACCCTCGAACAGGTAACCTCAACGCCATGTCCGAGGACGGCCTTAATTATCGCAGCGCCGGCGTGAATCTCACCGAGGCCCGTCGCTCCCTCGATTCCATCACAGAGTCCATTCGCTCCACCTATACCCCGGCCGTGGTCGGAGACGTCGGTTCGTTCGGCGGGATGATCTCGGGTGTATTCCCCGCCCTGGAAGATCCGGTACTCGTGAGCAGCATCGACGGCGTCGGCACCAAGACCGCGGTCGCATCTAAGGCGGGGATGTATCGGGGACTAGGCCGGGATATCGTGTGCCACTGCGTTGACGACATCCTTGTTCAGGGCGCCAAGCCCCTCTTCTTCATGGACTACTTTGGTACGGCAAAGCTTAGCGCGGACATCCTGGCCGACATCGTGGATGGCGCCGCCGAGGCGTGCAGGGAGAACGGCTGCGCTCTCTTGGGCGGAGAGACGGCTGAGATGCCGGGCGTCTACACGGAAGGCGAATTCGACGTGGTCGGCGCAATCACAGGAGTCGTAGACCGCCAAAAAATCCTCCCATCGCCGAATGTCGGCCACGGCGACCTCATTGTCGGGCTGGCTTCGGATGGCTTGCACACAAACGGTTTCGCGCTCGCACGCGCTGCGCTGTTCGATCGCGGCGGACGACGGTACGACGAGCAGCTGCCGGACCTCGGCCGAAGCCTTGCCGAGGAATTGCTCCGCCCACACCGGCCGTACTTGTCGTCGATCTACCCGTTGCTAGAGGAGGGCGGATTGGTTCGCGCCATAGCGCACATCACCGGCGGTGGCCTCTACGAGAACCTGCCACGGGCCCTCGGATCGAGCTTCGGCGCGGTGATCGAGAGGCGCTCATGGACGCCGAACCCCATCTTCGGCATCATCCAAGAAGCCGGCGGGATCGAGGACGAAGAGATGTTTCACGTCTTCAACATGGGCATCGGCATGGCGCTCATTTGCCCCAGCGAAGCGGCAGGCGCCGTCGTCCAAAGGCTCAACGACGCGAACGAAACCGCCTTCATCATCGGCGAAGTGACGCGTGGACCAAACGAAGTCGCTCTGGTTTAGGGTGACTCGCTCACGATCCTGCGCCCTTCGGTACCCCGGAAGCTGTTATAAAGAGAAAAGCCATGTGGTCGAAGACCCCAGTGAAACGCGACCACGAAATAGATTTCGTACCCCGGAGGGGTTGCATGTCCCGTTACGCGAGGGTGGACGTGATGAGTGAAACGCACCTCGTGTGGCCCGGGCAGGTTCGCGCAGACAGTGTTCGTGGCCGCAAGCCTACACAGCGAAACTGTCCGGGTGTCGGCTTTCGTTGGCGGAGACTTGCGCGGCTTGAAGGTCTCCACGCAAAATCGCATGCCGCGGTTTACTTTCTCCGAAGCGACGCCCAAAGAGTTGCGACGTCGTTGATAGGACAGACCATAAGGAACGAAGCGATACGATGCTGGTGACTCGCGATTCGCCACGAGTGCCGCTCGATTCGGAACTTCCTAAACAAAGCAACTTCCCAAAATCACGACCAATCGAAAGGACTGGGAAGGTCGGGAAAGCCTAAAGACTCAATCTCGGAGGGAAGTAAGGGTCGTCATCACGCCAATTTCCCTGGCGCGTAGGTCTCATGACGACTATGTTTCCCTTCCTCGCAAGGGGCGCTCCACGACGCCCCTTGCGAGGAAGGGCGCCGCAAGAGACGCTAGTTGCGGGCCGCTCTCGAAGCCGGGCTGATGCGGCCGTTCGTCACCAAAGCAAACCCTTGGCGGCCACCCTCGTTAATCTCACGCGCCTTGACCCGAATCCGGTAGATGCCCGGCTCCGGCGTGTTCAAGATCACCATCTCGGTGCTGTTCTTGATGTCCGCCGCTCCGCCGCTCGTCGACTGGCCACCGGAAAAGACGTTGCCCCGGTAAACGGTTCCATCGGGAGCAACCACTTCGAGGTCGACATCGTTGACTGCAGCGAAGTTGGTGAACACCTGCGCGGGATAGTCCGTGAACGACATCGTGACTCGGAGCGGGAGGCTGCTCGTTTGCACCGAAATCGCCGCGCCCGTATAAGTCTGCCCCGTAACGAATCCGTTAGCGTTTCGAATGTCCCAAGCGATCGTGCGTCGCTGCTCCCCGGCGAACCAAAGGACGTTGTCGAGGAGGATGCGCCCCCAGCCTTCGGAATTGCTCGGATAGCCGGCAATGCCGGTCATGTCTACGGAGCCGTTCATAAGGGTCGCCCTGAGAAGGGCACCGGAAGGCTCGAATCCGTCACCCGGATTCGCCGTGCCGGTGCGAAGCCATCCTTCTGAGTAATACTGCCGCGCCAAAAGGCCGAAACCGCTTGCCGAAGGGCACGCCATCGAGGTCCCGGTCGCTTGCGCGTAGCCGTTCGGGTTGCCGTTCTGAGCAGACCAGATTCCCACGCCCGGGGAATAAACCTCGGGCTTGCGGCGGCCGTCTGAGGTTGGACCGGCGCCACCTGAGCCATGCTGCGCCTGATTGGGCGCCTGCTCGCTCGCGCCGACCGCCAGGACGCTCTTAGCATTCTCCGGGGTCTTCAGCGAATTCAAGTTGGTGACTGCGAACGCGACCATCCCGTTCTCGCGATCCCACGAGTACTGGTCGATCTGCTGGCAATCGCTGGTGTACTGGGTGGTCCCGTCATCCCCCCACGAATTCGAGTGGACCCGGGCACCGACGTTATGGGCGCCCAATAAAGCATTGTAGAGGTCGCCGCCCCACACGTCGTTCAAATTTGTGAAGGCGATTTTCGCTTTGTAAGCCATGCCGTTGCGGAAGATCGAGCCTGTAATGGGCTCCTGGTCTCCGGCGAATGTGCCCGCGGTATGCGTGCCGTGGAAATCCCCTCCGCTGAAGCCGGAGGAGGACGAATAGTAGATGACTTTGCGGTGGTTCGGGCCGGGCGTGTTGTTCACCGGGTCCTTGAACATGTTGTGCGCCATATACATCTTGCTGTCGATTAGGCCCGCGACCTGGTTAGCGCCGCGAATGCCTCTTTCCAGTCCCCCACACGGTAGTGCGCCACCCCGAGGATGTTCCACGGGGTTGCCCATGTCGGCGTCTGCTGGACTGCCTGCTTGGCCAGGCCGACTGCCTGGAACGGGCCACGCACCT
>JACDEQ010000026.1 GCA_013816225.1 Armatimonadota bacterium
TCTGCCAAATGATGGGCGGTGACGTGACCGTCAACAGCGTGCCAGGCGAGAGCAGCACGTTTACGATCAAGGTGCCCGCCACGGTCAGCGAGCTCGAACACTCTGGTTCGGACTCCCCAGTCTCGTTTGACGGACCGGCCATGGCCACACCAAGTCTGTCCGGTGACACTGGGGCCCCACCTCCCATTGGCAGAAGCGTGCTGGTCATTGACGACGATTCGACCCAGCGGGATCTGATGCGTCGATTTCTCGTCAGCGTGGGCTTTTCCGTCGCGACCGCAAGCGACGGCGATGAAGGGTTGCGCCTCGCCCGTAGCCTTTTGCCCGTCGCGATAACCCTGGACGTCATGATGCCAGGTATGGACGGTTGGACCGTCCTGGCTTTGCTCAAGGCTGATCCGACTGTGTGCAACATCCCCGTCGTCATGTTGACGATGATGGACGACCGGAAGCGGGGGTTCGCGCTGGGCGCGGCCAACTACATGACGAAACCGGTCGATCGCAAGTCCTTGGCGCAGATTCTTGCGAAGTATCGCTGTCCGTACCCACCCTGCCCGGTTCTGGTCGTCGAAGACGATGCCGGGACACGGCAGATGATGCGCACAATGTTGGAAAAGGCCGGCTGGTCGGTGAGCGAAGCCGAGAATGGCAGGGTCGCACTGGAGCGTGTCGCGGCTAACCGACCAACTTTGATCTTGCTCGATCTGATGATGCCCGAGATGGACGGCTTTGAATTCGCTGCCGAAATGCACCGGAACGCCGAAACGCGTTCGATTCCCATGGTCGTGCTGACGGCTAAAGACCTCACGGACCAAGACCTGAGCCGGTTGGACGGGAGTGTCCATTCGATCCTAGACAAGAGAGGCTGCACGCGCGAAGAGCTGATGTGTCAGGTTCGAGACCTCTTGGCGGACTGGACCGTGCCGACAGGAGGAAACGGGACCGAGCAAAAGGCGAAGGTGGACAGCCATGGCTAAGATCTTGCTTGTCGAAGACAACGAGATGAACCGCGACATGCTCTCGCGGCGCCTGGTGCGCAGGGGTTACGAAGTGGTGATCGCGGTCGATGGGGAAAGTGGCCTCGCCTTGACCGCGACAGAGTCGCCAGACCTCATTCTGATGGACATGAGCCTGCCCATACTCGACGGCTGGGAAGCGTCGCGCCGCCTAAAAGCCTGTCCGTCCACCCAGCATATTCCAGTCATCGCACTCACGGCGCACGCCATGTCCAGCGACCGGGACAAGGCCCTTGAAGCGGGCTGCGACGATTACGACACAAAGCCGGTCGAACTGGACCGTCTCTTAGAGAAGATCGAAGCGCTCCTTGCCACGTCCAACGGTGTACGAAAACCATGACCGAAACCCGCCCCCCCTCCAGCGACACACCTGGACACAACCTGTCCCCTGAGTTCCTCCACGATCTGCGCACTCCCCTCAATCATATCATCGGTTATTGCGAAATGCTCCTCGGGCAAGCCGAGGAAGAAGGGCAGTCCAGTTACGTCCCCGACTTGACGAGAATCCAAGGGGCCGGGCAGCAATTGCTTGCTCTGCTGAACGACGGGGCGCCCCAGCCCAAAGACGACGTGACCCCAGACGAAGGCCCACCTCCGCGCGTTATGTCGGTCGGCCTGCAGTCCGTCTTGCCGGAAGGCGACCAGAGTGGCCAGTCGGACTCCGAAAGTTCGCAAGCCTTGATATTGGTCGTGGACGATAACAAAGAAAACCGCGATCTGCTCGCCCGCCGACTCCAGCACCAGCACTATGGCGTGGTGATGGCCGAAAACGGCCGCGAGGCGATAGATCGCTTGCGGGCACAGGCGTTCGACCTACTGCTTCTCGACATCATGATGCCCGAGATTGACGGCTACGAAGTTCTGCGGCAAATCAAAGCCGATGAATCGTTGCGCCACATCCCGGTCATCATGGTCTCGGCGCTAGACGAGTTGGACAGCGTGGTACGCTGCATCGAGATGGGCGCCGATGATTACTTGCCCAAGCCCTTCGAACCGGCTCTGCTCAAAGCGCGCGTCGGCGCTTGTCTGGAGAAAAAACGCGCGCACGACCGCGAGACGGACCTTTTCGCGCAACTCGAACAAAACTTCAAACGCCTTCAGGAACTCGAGCAGTTGCGCGACAGCCTGACGTACATGATCATCCATGATTTGCGGACACCCCTGAGCTCAGTGATTTCGGGAATGCAGACGGTGGAAGGGATGGGCGAACTCAACGCGGATCAGCAGGAAGCGATCGGCATCGCTCTTGTGGGCGGCTCGACGCTGTTAGAGATGGTCAACGGACTGCTGGACGTCGACAAAATGGAGTCTGGCTCGATGCAACTCGACTACTCCTTGCTCGACGCCGCCGCGCTGGTCGCCAGCGCCCTCGACCAAGTCGCACAACTGGCCACGGACAAAGGGCTGGCGCTCGTCAAGAAGATCGACGCAGACCTTCCTGCGTTCCAGGGTGACGAGGACACGTTGCGCCGCACCCTGGTCAACTTGGTCGGGAACGCGATAAAGTTCACTCCCACTGGCGGCACCGTCACCGTCGCGGTGCGTCACGGCGGAGATCGGGCGTCCTTAGTGTTTTCCGTCCATGACACGGGCAAGGGCATACCGGCCGAAGCGTTCGAGCGTATATTCGAGAAGTTCGGCCAGGTCGAATCGCGCCAAGGGGGACGGATGATGAGCACCGGTTTGGGGCTGACATTTTGCAAGCTCGCGGTCGAATCCCACGGTGGAAACATTGGCGTAGAAAGCGTGCCAGACGAGGGCAGCGTCTTCTCCTTCACCATTCCATTAGCACAGACGGGATGAGCCGCCCCAGCGTTTAAAGGCAGAGTCGGGCGAGGGTAACCTGGCCCCGAGTTAACCCATGAACAAGACAGCCACTTTTACAAAAAAGTCGTTGCATAAAAAAGCGGTAGTCAGCCTTGATGGCGGGGCCAGGATTGGGTAAAGGAACGTCAGGCGACAAGCATGCCGAACACCGATCCCGTAGGCGGCGATGAGCCACCTGGCGATCTCCCGGCGCTTTGCCGCCTTCAGACTTTTTTTCGCAGCACCCCCTGGAGCATGTGCTTGTCCAGGCTCAGATCCGCCACCAGGCTCTTTAGCTTCCGGTTCTCTTCCTCGAGCTGACGCAGACGGGCCAGCTCGGCGATCCCCATCCCCGCGAACTTACGCTTCCATCGGTAGAACGTCTGCTCCGTGATCCCCATCTGCCGGCATACCTCGACATCGGGAATACCGCCCTCCGCCTGCCGCAAGGCAGACACAATCTGTTCGTTCGTGAACGTCTTTTTCATTCTGTTGGCCTCCTTGGAAAAGAGACGGCCAGACTAACTTTGAGGAGTCCAGTTTTCGGGGAGCAGACCACCGCGGAGGAGCGTAAGATCTCAAGTGTCTATTTTTGGGCGCATTCCAAAGTTCAAAGAGAAGTCGCAAGCGACACGAGAGAAGGTGCGGATTCTATACACTTAGGGTGGAAACTTATCGGGGACCGGTCAGCAATAATATACGAGGAATCGGCGTCATCACGTCACATTCCCTGGCGCGTAGGTGTCGGGATGACGACACCGTGCCCACCGCAGGGCAATATCGAGAGTCGTTGCGACCGGAACGACGAGGTGCTCCGATGGGCGGTAACATTCGAGGGTGAAACCCTGCCACATCGCATGCTTTACGATACTTGTTTTTGGCTGCTCGTCACCTGAGGTAGAGACGCCGACAATTCCCAAAGCTCCGTCGGTCAGCGCGGGCGCCGGAGTTCTGCAAACCGCCTACGAGTCGGCCAAGGCGGAGTACGCGAGGGACGCAGGTGCCAAGAAGGAATATGTAGCGGCGACCGTGGCGTATGCCACTGCCGTCATGAAGGGAGACGGCCCTTCCAAAGTCAAATACCCGATGGCGCTCGACCTCTACGCCGAGGCCCTAAAAATCGATCCCAAAAACGAAGAGGCCGTCAAGAATCGCGACATGATTCTCGGCATCTACGAATCGATGGGTAGGAAGCCCCCCGGCCAGAAGTAACCTCGTGGAGCGCGGATATCCAAGGTGGTTCTGGCTACTCGCAGCCGCCACTCTTTTCCTAAGTGCGGCGCCATATCTGTTCGCGCTGGCCATACAGCCCGAGGGCACGCTCTATCTGGGCGTCCACAGCAATTACGACGACCATGCGGTCTACGCGGCGTGGACGAAGCAGGCGCAGGAAGGCAGGTTTTTCTTCGAGAACTTGTTCACCACGGATCCCCAGCCGGGGCTGACCGTGAACCTCTACTTCTGGACGACGGGAACTCTTAGCCGGCTCACAGGCATTCCGCTCGCGATGCACCTCGCAAAAGCGGTCTTTGGTCTGCTCTTTCTGATGTCCCTCTATGGGCTGGCCAGGAGGTTGAGCGAATCCCAACTCGTCCGGTTCACAGCGATGGCTACGACGATTTTCGGTGCAGGAGTCGGTTGGCTGGTCTGGCGCAGGTACGGCCACGAAGGCCCGATCGACGTTTGGCAGCCGGAGGCATTCACCTTTCCGTCGCTCATGCAAAACGGCCTGTTCTGTGCCGCCTTGTGGCTGATTTGCGTGATCTGGAACAAGATTCTCGATGCACGCGATTCTTGGAAATCGGTCTTACCAGGGTTCGTGGCGATGCTCGTGCTCACGAACATCCACACGTACGATACGCTGACAATCGCCATCGTCGCCGCCGGATTCTTAGCAACGCAGGTCGGCGCGAAACAGGCGACGCCGGCATGGGTGGGAAGGGCCGCCACGATCGCACTGGGTGCCATTCCGCCTCTTCTTTGGTTCGTTTACGTCCGCGCGAACGACCCGGTCTTCGCCCAGCGAGGGGAGACGCCGACGCTTTCAGCGCCGTTCGCGAACGTGCTTCTCGGCTATGCTCCCCTCCTGCTCCTCGCAATGGTCGCGTTTTGGAGGTGGGGACGCGATGCTCCCGGCAAACGATCGGCGCTGCAGCTTGTATTGGCCGTGGCAGGAATGTTCTTGATCGGATCTGTTTCAGAGAACGGGCAACTCTCGCCATGGTGGTGGATCCCAATTGCCGCTGTCGCCATCGCAGTTTGCAGCCTCAACCGCGAGGCAAGGCCAGTGCGAGGACTGCTCTTCGCATGGACGCTGTTGGGCATCGTCGCGCTCTACTATCCGGGCCTGTTTCAGAGGAAGCTGGGGATGGGGCTTAGTATCCCGATCGGGCTATGCGCCGGATGGGCGATCGGCACCCTCGCGGGTCGCCTCAAGGGACGCGAGCGCATACTGGCCGCTGCTGTGACGATTGCCGCCGTGTCGATAACATCCGCCCGGTGGCTCTTCCGCGAGGCCCTGATGGCTGCCGACAACACTAGCAATACGACTGTACAAAACGTCTTCTGGGATACCGATGTCGAGAGGATCCTGAACTACCTGCGTGCGAACAAGACCAAGGAAGATGCTGTCCTCGCTATGCCGGGCCTCCCTATCTCCACAAGACCAGATTCTTTTCAGGTTGCCATCCCCGATCTGAATCCGGTGCTTTCAGGTTGGGCGGGTGTCAGGTCCTGGGCTAGCCATTGGAGCGAGACCCCTCATTACGTGGACCGCCGTCGGGACTTGTCCATAGGGCTCTACTCACAAGGATCGACGCCCGAATCGGCAAGGACCTTGATCGAGAAGTCTAAAGCAACGTTTATCGTTGCGCCCAAAGGGGAAAGCGCCGATCTCTTGGGCGTTCAGAGGTTGGCATTCTTCGGACAGCTCGGCAGAATCGTCTACGAGGGTGACCGTTATATTCTTATCGAGGTGTCAGGCCCGGCGCCCTGAGCGCATCACGAGCCACCAGAATTTAGGCAAAGTCGCAACCTTCCGCCATTTCCTCGGATTCTGAATGAGCCGCCACAGCCATTCCATGCGCAAATTCTGAACAAATTTCGGCGCGCGCTTTACATTTCCGCTAAATACATCGAAGCTTCCGCCCACACCTATCGACACCTTGGCGGCAATTTCATTCATGTGCTCGGTAATAAACATTTCTTGTTTCGGTATTCCCATGGCCACAAATAGAACATCCGGTTTCACTTCTCGAATGCGTGCAACAATTTCGGGCACCTCCGCCGCCGAAAAATAACCGTCCTGAACCCCACCAATAACAGTACCGGGAAACCTTGAGGAAAGCGCGTTCGCCGCAGCCTGCGCAACCCCTGGTGCGGCTCCCAAGAAATAGAGTCGATATCCTTTCTTAGCACTCAACTCGGCTAGCTTCTCGACGATATCAACGCCGCTGACCCGCTCTTCGAGCGGCGAACCGACCTTGCCTGCTGCCCACAGAACTCCGACGCTATCAGGTGTGACGAGGTCCGCATCTTCCATAATCTTGCGCCAGTGCTCATCCGTTTGAGCTGCCACGATTCCGCTCGCATCGGCGGTGACGACGATTGACGGCTTGCCATTAGCGATAAATTCCTCGATAATTGCGATCGCTTCCACCATGTTGACCGAATCGACGCCTATTCCGAGAATCTCAACCCTGTTCTGGCGTCTCACGGGCCTCTCTATGCATGTCGCGATTCCCAACTATTTCGTCGCTCTCGATTTCGGGCCAAGGGCGAGCCGCAGAACCTGCTTGGCGTCATCCACAAAGTGCGTCGTCAATTTATCGCGCACTTCTTCAGGAATTTCTTCGCGATAATCCTTCTCATTGCGGTCCGGGAGAATCAGTGTTTCGATTCCGGCTCGATGAGCCGCCAAGACTTTCTCCTTAATTCCCCCAACAGGAAGCACTTGGCCGGTCAGCGTTAGCTCGCCGGTCATCGCCAGCCGTGGCTTTATGGGCTTATGCGTAAAGAGACTGGCGAGAGCCGTTAGCATCGTGACTCCCGCGCTAGGCCCGTCTTTGGGAATCGCACCTGCGGGAACGTGAACGTGGACCTCAGTGTCGGCAAAGATCTTGGGGTCGATTCCACGCTCGTCGGCGTGCGTCCGTATGTAACTGAGAGCCGCGCGCGCGGACTCTTTCATCACGTCTCCCAGTTGGCCTGTTAGCAGCAATTCGCCCTTGCCTGGCATTGCCGCCGATTCGACGAACACGATGTCTCCGCCGACAGGCGTCCAAACCAAACCGACCGCGATTCCCGGTTTCATTTCTCTTTCGGAAACCTCGTCCCTAATAAAACGCGGACTGCCCAAGCACTGTTCGACAAAGGCCTTGTTGACTCGGATAGGCGGAGCCTGCCCCTCCGCGAACATACGCGTGGCCTTGCGCGTTACGGACGCGATTTCACGCTCCAGATTCCTGACTCCCGCTTCGCGC
Source organism: Armatimonadota bacterium (assembly GCA_013816225.1). Classification (GTDB taxonomy): domain Bacteria; phylum Armatimonadota; class Fimbriimonadia; order Fimbriimonadales; family ATM1; genus JACDEQ01. Next base: position 7,304 of record JACDEQ010000026.1, read on the forward strand.
GTGTACGAATGAATTAGATATCGAAGTGCCACCTTCGACCAAATTAGTGCCCGCGGCTCGATCCCGTGCTCTTCGATCTGTTTCGGGACCAAATGCCGCATCGCTATCTCCACCTTTTCTTCTTCAGTATAGCCGCCGAGTTCGATGATCTCCATCCTGTCGCGCAGTGGCGCCGGAATCGTGTCCAGAATATTCGCCGTCGTAACAAAGAAAACCAGACTCAAATCGAACGGCGCATCTATATAATGGTCCCGGAAATTGGCGTTCTGCTCGGGGTCCAAAACCTCCAAAAGAGCCGAACTGGGATCACCTCTAAAATCCGTTCCGAGCTTATCGATCTCATCGAGCATGAAAACCGGATTATTACTGCCGGCCCGGCGGATACCTTGGATAATCTGCCCAGGAAGGGCGCCGATATAGGTTCGGCGATGGCCGCGAATCTCCGCTTCGTCGCGCATTCCTCCCAAAGATACGCGCACGAATTCGCGGCCCATCGCTCTTGCGATAGATCGGCCAAGAGAGGTCTTGCCAACGCCTGGTGGTCCGACAAAACAAAGTATGGGTTGGCGCACAACACCGGACTTCTTGAATTTACGTACTGCGAGAAATTCGATGATACGCTCTTTGATTTTCTCGAGACCGTAATGATCCTTATCGAGAATCTTCTTGACGCGGGCCAGGTCGAGGTTGTCTTCCGTGTCTTTTTGCCAAGGAAGGGAGATCATCCAATCGATATAAGTTCTCGCGACCGTATATTCCGGTGCCCCGGGGGACATTCTTCTTAGCCGGTCGTATTCGCGGTTGACCTCGCGTAGAGCCTCTTCGCGTATGCCCCCTTCGTCGATGGCCCTCCGCAATTCGTCGAGTTCTTGTTCGCGGTCATCGGATTCTCCGAGCTCTTTCTGAATCGCCTTTAGCTGCTCGCGAAGATAATAGTCGCGCTGCGATTTGCTCAACTCGGTGTTTACTTCGCTCTGCACTTTCGAACTCAGTTCGAGGACTCGCGCCTCCCGACCAAGCAGCTCGATCAAGAGGCGCAATCTCTCGATCAGATCGACCGCTTCCAAAACCTGCTGTTTGTCCTCCAAGGCGAACGGCATATGTGCCGCAATGAGGTCAGCCATTACGTTCGGCTCTTGGACCGCCTGGGTCAAAGACCGCAGTTCGTCGGGCAGCTGCGGAGCCAGCGCGACGCACCGCTCGAAAAGGGTAGTGACCGTTCGTCTAAGCGCCTCGATCTCTTCTGAATTGGCGTTGACGGGCGCCGTTTCCTCGATCGTCTCGATTCGAGCGCGTAAATACGGTTCCATCTGAAGAACCTCGACGACCTTGAACCGCGTCACACCCTGAACGATTAGCCGTACCGCGTCGGGCATCTTCACGAGCGTCCGCACGATAACGACGCATCCGTAACTGAAGATGTCCTCGCCATTGGGAATCTCTACATTTGGGTCCCGCTGCGCGACCACGCCGATAACACGATTGCTCCCTACGACGCTCTCATCGATCAACTGCACGCTGTGCGGCCTTGCGACCGACAGCGGGGCGATGAGCATTGGATATATAACGGAATCGCGAAGGGGGAGCAGGCTAAGCTCGGACGGAATTTCCGGACGAGTTTCCGAGTCTTCGAGTTCCTCGTCGCGGACTTTAAGATCGACTTCAGCCATGGTTCCCTGTAACTGGAATACTTCTACCCTCCAACGGCTTATTCCTCTTTGGGATGATGATGCAAAGCATGCCGTTCACGAACCGCGCCCGGATCGCCTTGCGATTGGTTTGAACGTTCGGAAGCGTAATTTGCCTCTCGAACTCCCCATATAACACTTCGAGTTGGTGGCTCCTCTTGATGGGCATCTCGTCGTTGTCCACGTCCGGTGGTGTCCTCACGCCGCGGATCACGATGCCATTTGTGTCGGTTAGGAAGTGGACGCTGATGGTTTCCGGTTCGACCCCGGCGAGTTCTACGGTTATAAGGACCTCGTCCTCGCTCTCACAGATATCGACATTCGGCCGCCAAAATCGGCGAGTCGCAGAGGAAGTCGCCACGATGCCTCGCATAACTTCATCGCTCAGCCTTTGGAGCTCAGCGCCTATCTGAAAGAACCACTCGACTTCCTGCTTCTTACTCGACACTCCGTCAATAATTATAACCCCGCCCGGTATACTGTAAGCAGATTTCCATGGTTGGCAACATCCTGTTCGTGGTCCTCATCATCATATGCGTGGTGTTTATCTTCATCACGACCGTGTTCGGCAGCAAGTCGGACGCGATGAGCGGCGGCAGCAGCCAAATCCGAACAACCTACCGCGGAAAGCCCGGATTCGACGACCTCATGTCCAAGGTCACGCTGATTCTGGGAATTATCTTCATGGGTCTTTGTCTAATCATCGACATCATCCAGCAGCGCACCGCCGGCTGACGGGCAGCCCTTGAAACGACACGAGTCGATCGTCGCGAGCATCTCCGAGGTTTCGGAGCGAATTGCCCGCGCGGCAGACAGGTCGGGAAGAAGGCCCGCGGATGTAACCCTCATCGCCGCCACAAAGGGATTCTCTGCAGAAGACATTGCGATCGCCCACGAAGCCGGAATCCGACACTTCGGCGAGAACTACGTTCAGGAGTCCATAGCCAAGCAGACCGAGTGCCCGCCGGAGATCGTTTGGCACTACATCGGCATGCTGCAGACCAACAAGATCAGGAAAGTGGTCCGCCATTTCGATTGGATACACACCCTCGATGGCGAGGACAAGGCGAAGCGGTTGAGCGCCTGGGCAGAGGCTCCGATCGACGTCCTGATAGAAGTTAACATCGCATCCGAGCCACAGAAGGGCGGCGTTTTTCCAGAAAATCTTGCCGAAATCGCAGAAAACGTGTACTATCTTCCCAAGTTAAGGCTACGGGGCCTCATGACAATGGGACCTTTGAATCTTAATCCGGAATCCGTCCGTCCTTACTTTGCCAAGATGCGGCGGCTCAAGGACGAGATGCGCATCCAGGGGACAGGATGTCTCAGCATGGGCATGACGTCGGATTACGAAGTGGCAATCGAAGAGGGCGCCACACACGTAAGAATCGGAACCGGAATTTTCGGTACGAGAATAATATAAATATCGGAGGAAACTCATGGAAGAGTTGGAAACCACAGAAAAGCAAGGCTTTTTCGCACGTTTATTCCATCGTCGCAACGACGATCCATTCGAAGAGTACGAGTCGGAAGAGGTTCAAGAATCCTCTAACGAGTATCTTCGAGTTCACCACACCACGCAATACATGATTCGGATCAGACGGCAGGTCCTCGCGTTCGACGAAGCCGTCGCTGCCGCCGACGGCCTCAAGCGCGGCGAGCAGCAGATACTGAACATTGCGTCGGCGGACCCCACGCTTCGGGAAAGAATCAAAGACTTTCTTGCCGGCGTGAACTATGCCCACGAAGGCACTTGGGAAGAAGTCGGAGAGCATGTTTACTTGCTCGCCCCCGGCAGCGCGCTCGTCGAGAGCGTCCCTGCGACCCCAAGAATGACCGCGGCCCACAACTAAGCTCCCCGATCGTTTGCGCAAGACTAGGGTCGGCCATCTGCGGCCGGCCCTTGGTTGTCTTAAGACCGCCTTACGCGTCCTCACCGAATGGCCATTTCGGCAGCATATGCTTTAGCGGCCTGTCCTCACGATAGCCCATCGCGTACTCGGCCTGCACGAGCGTATGAATCTCACGCGTGCCCTCATAAATCATCGCGCCGCGCGAGTTGCGGAAGTATCGCTCCACGGGGAACTCGTCGCAGTAGCCGTACGCGCCGTGAATCTCGATGGCGTCGTTCGCGGCGGCGAAGGCGAAGTTGCAGTTCTGCCACTTGGCCATGCTCACCTCGCGCGTATGGCGAAGGCCGGCGTTCTTCATCCAGCCGACCTGGTAGTAGAGGAGCCTCCCCATGTCGCGGCCCGCAGCCATGTTGGCGATCATTTGCTGGATCAGCTGCTTGCGGCCGATTTCTTCGCCAGAAACCTTGCGATCCCGAGCGTAGGGAACACACGCGTCGAGGCAGGCCGTGATGATTCCGATCGCTCCCGAGGCCACTGTGTAGCGGCCGTGATCCAGGGCGCTCATCGCCACCTTGAAGCCGTCGCCGTCCTCGCCTAAGCGGTTCTCGGTGGGCACTCGAACGTTGTCGAAGAAGATCTGCCCCGTGTTGCCTGCGCGGACTCCCAGCTTGCCCTTGATCGGCCGGCTGGAGAAGCCGTCCGAGTTCCGGTCGACGATCAGCGCAACGTGGGCTTTCTTGTCGGAGCCCTCGAGGGCCGCGATCACTAGGAAATAGTCGGCGTAGTCGCTGAGCGAAATCCAGGTCTTCTCGCCGTTCAGAACGTAAAAGTCACCGTCTCGTCGCGCCCGGGTCGAGAGGTTCATGGCGTCGCTGCCGGCGTTCGGCTCGGTAAGGCCGAAGGCGCCGATCTTGTCGCCATTCGCAAGCGGCGTCAGCAGTCTCTCCTTCTGGTCGTTTGTGCCCCACTGGAGGAGCGTCAGGCAGTGCAGGCCGCTGTGCACGCTCATGGCCACGCGGGCGCTGGTGTCCACTCTTTCGAGCTCTTCGCAGACGATGCCCAGGCTGATGTAATCGGTGTCCATACCGCCGTATTTGGCCGGGATGGAGACGCCGGTCAGGCCGGCCTTCGCCAGCTTCTTCAGGAATTCGGGGTCAGGCTCGGCTTTCGCATCCCTCTCGCGGAGCCCCGGCAGTATCTCTTCTTGTGCAAACCGCCGCGAAGACTCGCGGATCAACTCGTGTTCATGCGTCAGGTGAAAGTCCATGCGAGGCGTCAGTTTACCGTCTCGCATTGGGGTAAGCCGGCCGACGACACTCCCGAGCTGGGAGCATTCGTTCTGAGAGATGGCCGGTCGAAGTAGGACTTGGGTTGGACGGGTTGGACGAGTTCGACGCAGTGCAATTGAGAGTAGGACGCTCATCCGGGGTACCCGACCGTCACCTCGGCCACCTTTCGCTTCCTCCGTAAATTACGAACGGCATGGTGGCTTCTATTAGCCGAAGATACCCAGGTTAGGCAAACGGCGAAGTGACCGGCACCACGTGAGCTGTCGCCGCCTTCCTATGCTGGATGCTGTCGGCTGAAGACGCTAAGTCGCCCTCCAAACGCCGATCAACGGCTTGAGGTCCGCGTGATTAACGCGAACATCAGCTGACCGCCTCGCGGGTCGGCCAAATCTAGAGGGCGGTGGAGGGTAACACTGCGGCGTACAGGGTATAACATTCAGAGAAGGACCAAATCATGTCGATCGAGTGCACCCTATTCGAAGGCAAACTTATCGCGATGAAGGCCGGGACACTGCTCGCATGCGCCTGTTTGGCGGGTATTGCGGATGCGCAGACGGCCCTGGACGAAATCACAGTCTTGAAGTGTGCAGAACAGGTCGAGTTGACTGCGGCTCAGGCTAAGGGACTGGCCAAGATTGCCGAATCGGTCCAGTCCCTCGTTGTCGAACGCGACAAAGAGGTAGAGCAGTACGTTTTGAGCGAGACTGGCCTTTCGAAGTTAGTGGACAAGATGCTCGCGAGAACGGCGCTCTCGACTGAGGAGCAGGTAATCCTAAAGAGAGCGGAGCAGGGCAAACTGGGCATTGTTGAGAAGTTCCGGGCAAGGACCGACCAGCAGATCCAACGAGTTATAGCGTTTCTGACCGACAAGCAGCTCTTCACAGTCGCGCTGCAGCGAAACGCGTATGAAGCAGCTCTGAAGTTGGTGCAAAAGATTCGTAGCGCCTCGCCTGAAGAATGGCCTCAGGTACGGGAGAACCTGGCCCACCGAATCACCGACGACGAGTACTACCGTGTCTATTCTGAAGCCTCAGCCGAATGGGAAAGGGCGACCGGGAAGCGCTCCGATACGAAGGACTCAGGTTTCAGCCTCAAGGCTGCTGGAGTCGAAGATCAGCTCGAGGCGATTCGCCAAAGGGGCCGAGACTACTTGGAGCAGATTCGTAAAGCAGCAGCGCCCGAGAACCGGCTGAACGAAGTTGCAGGCATGCTGCTCAAGCGTTCAGTCCAAGTGCTCCGTACGTGGCCTCCTAACGAGAATGATCGTTTGAATCTCGGCATGCCCGATGGCGTACCGATGACCCAACTGCTTCAGCTCGAGGTCCAGGGCAGTAATAGTCCTTATTACCATGCCCGACTCTTCGAAGACTTCCTGCACAAGCTCTTGATGACGCCAGGGGCGCCGCAAACACTTGAGAAGCTCGCAGGGCAGATCGGCAGCGTCGGGATAAAATAGCCCGACCGACCTGTGAGCTCAGAGGTGGAACCCAACACCTTCGACTGCCGTCTACAGTGCGTGGTTACACTGCTCGCCGCACTCTCACTCGTTCCCCTTCAGAACCGTGCAAACGACCTCCTTCTCGATGTGCGCAGCCACTACGGCGGCCTCAAACGCTTCGAGGCAACGATCACCCACCACAATAGCAGCGGCCTCTTTCGTGGCGACTACGAGCAGCACCTCGTTTGGAATGGCAAGCACACTTTCGAGCTCACCGTTACCAAGAAGAGCGACTTCAAGCCCGTTGCGGAAAGACCGGGAAGCCTCGCGCCCGACTACCGCGCCAAGGGCGGCACCCTGACGACACTGCGCCCAAATGGAACCGAGGACACTTCCCCTCTCGTGGATGAACCGCACACGATGCCCGGATGGGAGGTTTCAGGCGGCCCCGCGCTTACGTTTCTGGAGAACACGCACAATGCCGACTTCTACTTCAAGCCGCCGTCCGGCTTCGAAGTGTCCTTGAGCATGGGGGCAAAGAAGCTGTGGCAAACGCGCGCAGTCCGCGAGATCGTACTCGACATAAAGTTCGAAGGCCGAGAGTGGAAGCTGAGCACGTTCGTCGATGCCAAGCGCCCGCTCTTCGTGGGATTCGCTTACGATGGCGGATGGATGCTATATGACAACGGGCGGACCGTTCCAGCCGGGCCCTAGCCGCCGCTGGCTGGCTTACCGGAACGGCAGCGAGCCCAACGGCGGGGCGCTCCCCCATTTAGAGGCCGGAGCTGCGCGGGGCATGCCCGAACTGGGGCCTGCGCGCTACTACGGCTGCCAGAGAGATAAAGAGAGCGCCTTCCAGGGGGGGTGAAAAGGCGCCCTCAGGGGAGAAGCCAGGTCGAACGCTACGGAGCGATGGACCAGGCAGCCAAGTCTACACCCGCGGTCCATGGATACTGGAAGACGGCGGAG
>JACDEQ010000199.1:0-2531 GCA_013816225.1 Armatimonadota bacterium
TGGGCGCACTCTTTCGTTATACAGGAACATGGGCGGCTATTGGGCCGGCGGGCCGGGAGACGCGCCGCCCCGGTCGAGATAGATAAGGCGCGCGCTGCGGTTAAAGGTCAGGTAGCTCCAGGCCCAGTGAACCATCACGACGAGTTTGTTATCAAAGCCGATCAGGTACGCGATGTGGACGACGGCCCAGATGAACCATGCGGGCCATCCCGCTAGGTGCAGCTTCCCGATTTGGGCGACGGCCGAATTGCGCCCGATCACGGCGATGTTGCCTTTATCTCGGTATCGAAAGGGCCGTAGCGCTTTCCCTTTTGGGCGACCGCGGATCGTCTTCGCGACGTACTGGCCACCTTGGATCGCCACCTGGGCGACGCCGGAGACGTGGTTGGGGCTGATCGCGAGGTCGCCTATGACGAACACCTCGGGATGGCCGGCAATCGTAAGGTCGGGTTGGACCTGGACCCTACCCACGTTGTCGAGCGCGGCGCCAAAGTTCGTTTGCAGAACCTCGCCGAGGTGAGACGCTTTGACCCCTGCGCCCCAAAGGATCGTGTGCGCCGGGATATCCATAGGGCCGTCCCCGAAATCGATCACAGCGCACCTGTCGCTCATGTCCTTTAGGAAGGTCTCGACCATGACCTTTACGCCGAGCCTTTCGAGCGCGTGACGAGCCTTGGCCGAGAGGTCCGGCGGATACGTTGGGAGTAGGCGGTCTTGGCCCTCGAGGAGGAGTATTTCCGCGTCGGCAGAGTCGAAGTTGCGGAAATCCTCCCGGACTGTCTTGCGCGATATTTCCGCGAGGGCTCCGGCGAGTTCTACGCCGGTGGGGCCGCCTCCCACGATCACGAATCTCAGCCAGGCCTTTCGCGGTTCGGGATCGTGCTCCTTCTCTGCCTGTTCGAACGCGTTGAAGATGCGGTTTCGCACCTCGAGCGCCTGCTCCATCGATTTGAGCCCCGGCGCGTTCGCCGCCCATTCCTCGTGTCCGAAGTAGTGGTGGCGCGTGCCGGTCGAGACGATCAGCGTGTCGTACGGCACCCGATCGTCGGTTAGCACGACTTCCTTTCTCTCGGGGTCGATGTCCAGGATTTCGTCCATCAGAACGTGCAAGTTGGTGCTTGTTTTAAGGATCGAGCGAAGCGGGCCCGCGATATCGCCCGGGGATAGTGAACCGGTGGCGACTTGGTACAAGAGCGGTTGGAAGAGGTGATAATTGCGGCGGTCGATTAGGGTCACGTGCACAGGAGACCGCCGCAGCGCCTTGGCGGCGTAGAGCCCACCGAAACCGCCGCCCAAAATAACGATCCGCTGCATGACCGATTAAGGCACGTACGGGCGTCAAAGAATCATGCGCTACCTCGTTATGGCTTTGCTGGCTAGTCCGCTCGTGTCGGATGTGCCGCCGACCCCAATGCTCCTCGCACTCGAGAAAAGATACGGGATCGCCATCGACTACCCCACGGCGCCACCGTTCGAATGGGGATCGGTGACGTTCGAGAATCTTATCGAGGAGGACTCGTCGGAGCTTCGCAAATATGCGTTTATCCTCGCCTCCGAATTTAATAAGTATCCGAAAACTTTCGTGGCGAAAGTAGGATTGCGGCGAATCGCGCTCGTTAAGAATATGGCGCTAGATAAAGTCGAGATTGCCGCCAGCCCGGATTATAAGAGAGATGTCCTTTATTTGGATATTTTTGGCGGGAAGTCGACCGAACCGTATCGCAGGCACGTCATTCATCACGAATTCTATCATATGGCCGAGGAGCAATTAAACGGCGATGCCTTTTTCAAGGATCCGGAATGGGCGGCGTTGAATGAGCCCGCTTTCAGCTACGGAAGAGGCGGCATTAGCGCACGTGGGCGCGATGAGACGGCCCTGAACAATCCCCGAAAGGGATTTATCAATAAATTCTCAGTGTCGGGATTGGAAGAGGATAAGGCCGAGATTTATGCGGCACTATTTGTGGCCGACGAGCACAACAAGATTATGAAAATGGCGGAGGACGACTCGATTATTTTATCGAAGGTGAGCCTCATGAAGGAAGCGCTGCAGAAATGGTGTCCGGAGCTCAACGAGGCGTTTTGGCAGAGGGTGCGCAAGTAGGCCCGGCTGTCGGGCATAATCACCGGCTCGTGTTTTCGCGTTTCCTTGGCTCTCAGTGCGCGTCTTCCGAAGGCAAACTGGTCTTCGGCGACATTTCGGCGCGAAGGCTCGTCGAGGAGTACGGGACACCGCTCTACGTGATGGACGCGGCGGACTTGCGCGGGAAAATCCGCGAGTTTAAGGCCGCTGCCCCTGGCTGCAAGATCTCTTATGCTTCGAAGGCGAACAGCGCGGTCGCGGTCTTACAGATGGCGCGCGAGGAGGGCCTCGACGTGGATGTCGCCAGCCTGGGAGAACTGGAGGCGGCGCTGCGGGCAGGATTCGAGCCGAAGCAGATCACGCTTCACGGCAACAATAAATCGGATGCCGAACTCGATGGGGCCACGCGGTTGCGCGTTGGAGCGGTCGTCTTAGACCACCTTTCGGA
>JACDEQ010000199.1:2541-4449 GCA_013816225.1 Armatimonadota bacterium
AATCCTCAACGAGTGATGATCCGCCTCGCCCCCGGCGTCGACCCCGATACGCACAAGGCGATCAGCACGGGACAGGAGGACTCGAAGTTCGGCTTCAACATCGCGGACGGAAGCGCTGAGGCCGTCGTCGACGAGGTGCTAAAGCACAGGTGCCTCCGGTTTATCGGTTACCACGTTCACGTCGGTTCACAGCTTATGACATCGGAGTCCCATATCGCCGCGGTTCGTCGTGCGGCAGAATTCGCCCTCGCGATGAAGGGCAAGACCGGCGAGATCGAGGAGATATGCGCTGGCGGCGGATTGGGGGTCAGGTATTTGCCTTCGGACGAACCCGAATCGTTCGCGGAGCACTGCCGATCCGTCATCGCCGCGGTAACCGACGGCTTCGGCGGCCGACCCCCTCTCATTAGTTTCGAGCCCGGGCGAGCACTGATCGCCGAAGCCGGTACTACCCTTTACCGGGTCGGCGTCATCAAGAGGACGCACGCGAGAACCTATGTTTCGGTGGATGGGGGCGTTGCGGACAACCCTCGGCCGCAGCTTTATGAAGCGACATACACCGCCATGAACGCCGACAGGCTGGACGAGCCGCACGACTTCCATTTTCGAATCTGCGGCCGGCACTGCGAGACCGATACATTGATTTGCGAGGCGCTGCTGCCCGCGTCGACCGCCGAGGGAGACGTCATCGCTGTGCAGTGCACAGGGGCGTACAACCACGCCATGGCGAGCAACTACAACCGTTATCCGCGCCCGGCGATGGTGATCGTCGGCGACGATGACACGTTCGAGGCCGTCCGCCGCGAAACGGTGGACGACCTCTTTCGGAACGAACGGCTGCGTCCATAGAGCACCTTGGTAGACGAGTCGGACAGATCGGACCTCGGGACCAGCATTGGACCCACCTGGCGGCTATGGCCTAATCAGACGCCGGTTTGTTCTGTCCAAATGTCAGACTTGCCGAGTTGATGCAATAGCGCTGGCCCGTCGGCTCGGGACCGTCCGGAAACACGTGGCCAAGGTGTCCTCCGCAGTGAGCGCACGTGACTTCTACCCTCTTCATGTCGAACGTGGTGTCCTCGTGCAATTCGACCTTACTCTTGTCCACCACGTCATAGAAACTCGGCCACCCGCAGTGCGCGTCGAACTTGGTCTCGGAGTCAAAGACCACTTGGCCGCAGCCCGCACATCGGTACTCGCCCTTTTCTTTGTGGTCCCAGTACTCGCCCGTAAAGGGTCGTTCTGTACCCTTTTCGCGCAAAATCTGATACTGATTCGGTGAGAGGACGCCCTTCCATTCGTCCTCGGTCTTCTCGATCTTTTCCTGTTCCATGGGACGATTCTACGTCATTGCGTAAGCCTCATTACTCTCAGCTTCGAAGACCCCCGCCTCCAGCGTCGAACGATCCTCGTCCCGTTGCGGTGGGCGGGATCGCCCGAACTGTTGCTAGGAAGCCGATGTGCCCCGATCCGTTCCGGTTCAGCCAGGCCAAAACGTCGCCGCGCATGGGAAGGCCTCCTGCAATATCGTGGCGCATCGCCCATGCCCACCAATGGCGCACAGCCGAGGCCCTGCCACGCTCCGGCAAGCGCGCAGCCGGGATACCACCTTTTCGACAGCACCAGTAAACGAACGCTGCGCACCAAGGGGGCTCTTGGTGAAGCGCCGGCCCGGTGAAGATAAGTCGCGATCCGTGGGTGGTCGTTCCTACCGGTGAGCTCTGGCGGCCGGACGACGTCTGCTTCGAACGCGGCGCACATTAGATATGATAACTTCCCAATGCAAATGCGGTGAGCCGCGCGGAAGTCAACCTGCACGGGCAGCAATCGGTAGAATGATATTCCCTTGGAGCAGACAGCAGGAACACCCGTCGCCGCTATCGTCCTTGCAGCGGGCAAGGGGACCCG
>JACDEQ010000027.1 GCA_013816225.1 Armatimonadota bacterium
TTCTGTGCCTGGTTCGACAGCCAAATCGCTTCGGTGATCGCGCACGTCCCGAGGCCCGCGATCACGCTCAGCTTTCCGGCGTGCTGCACGGCGAAGCTCACGAGGTCGCGCTTCTCAGGCGCGGAAAGGCTCGGCCCTTCGCCGTTCGTCCCCGCCGCCACGACGCCGTCCATCCCCTCGGCCTCGTGCCACGCCAGCAGCCGCGCGAAGGCAGGGTAGTCGATCGAGCCGTCTTCGGCGAAAGGCGTGACGATGGCGGTGAATGCGCCGGAGAGCATTGAATATTGTGTATGAGAACCTGCGCCGCGCGCTCTTCAGGGAGAAGGGCGTCTCTAACGGCGCCTTGCCAACACCGGAGGTTTTTACTGTGATCGAATCGAAGCTATTTGCCCTTGCCACGACGCTGTTCTTTGAGGGCACGATCGCCGCCCTGGCGGACGTCGAAGACACGTGTAGCGGCCTCGCAATAGAGCCTAATAGAATAATGGCCTGCTCGCGGGTCAATGCGGATGCCGAGCGTTGAAGGCGTGTTTATGCACCCATCGGAACAAACAAGGTGCGCCTTCCGTCATATTTCCTGATATAAGACCAGCAATCTTTACGTAAGAATCGAGTAGGAAGAGGAAAGTGAACGATCCTCATCTCCGAAGGATGGTGTCAAGTGGAAAAGAGAAAAAAGACTGCCTACATTTGTCGGCAGGTCGATGACTGGAGCCTTCAGGCCGATGTCCCTTCGACGTATTGCCCGCAAGTTGGAGACGTGGGTGTTTTCGAGGTCATGCAGATCGGCAAACATCGCAGTATCCAATGCGCTTCAAAGCTCAAGGCTACGATTGTCGAAGGCGACCATATGCTAGGGGCCTTCGGAACCCGGTACGCGACGGCACAGTTCGAAGGCAACCTCCCCGACAACGTGAATCAAGAGCTCCACATTCTCGGTGCGGGCGGCGTCGTCGGAATCGTTGAGCGAATGCACAGCGCGTACGAAGAGATTGGCCCAACGGCAGTTCGGCTGATCGGGCTTGCCGCGGATCACAACGGAAATGTGGTAAATACCAAAGAGTTGATGCAGTGGGAGTTGATCCCCTTCAGCGGCGCTGCAGCTTCGAAAACGAGGGTTATCCTATCGGTTGGCTCGGCCATGGACAGCGGCAAAACCACCTCTGCGGCTCATCTCGTGCACGGCCTAAAGAGAAGCGAGTGTACAGTCGCATATGTCAAGTTAACCGGCACCGCGTATTCAAAGGATTGCGACCTCGCTTGGGACATGGGGTCGGATATCGTAGCCGACTTTTCAGATTACGGTTTCCCCTCTACCTATATGTGCAGTAAACAGGAGCTGCTATCTCTCTATGAAACCCTCCTGTCGCGCGTTTTGCAGGTTCGGCCTGATTATGTAATCATGGAGATCGCCGACGGCTTGTATCAAAGAGAAACCAAGGCCCTCCTGGCAGACCACAGATTTGCGGCAACCATCACCGGAGTAATGTTCTCGGCGGGCGATAGCATCGCGGCCCTGAGCGGCGCGAGAATGCTAAGTGGACTCGGACTTGGTCCGTCGATTCTCAGTGGACTCTTTTCAGCGAGCCCGATGCTGGTGCGCGAGGTTAGTGAGAATATCGATGTGCCCGTAATGACGATCGAGGACCTTGGGCTGGCAGGGAACCTGGATATTATCCTTGCGAGATCGCCAACTATGTTAAGCAAATGTTGAAATATGCTGCTACGCAGTGAGGACCATTTTGCGAGGGAGCATCTCAAAAGGAATCCTGCTGCGTTTGTCGGAATTGTCGTGTTTGGCTTTGTCAATAGTTGTGCATCCTTCTTGCTGCCTGTTTCCATCGGCGAGTTCTTTGCGCTGCACTTTCATTCGCAAAGCAGCAAGGCGGCGTTATTGCAGACCTTGGGCATTCATGTTGAATCGCTCCAAGCATTCTTTCTTCTATTTGGGGCTGTGTTGATTGCGAAGGCAATCGCGGGTTATATCGAAAATGTCGCTACCTTTAGCCAAGGCGAATTGTTCGTAAAGCATCTCAGGGAAAAAGTCTTCGGGTCTCAAATAAATGCCGAGCCAAACTCGAAAGGATCGTATGGGAAATACCTGTTGCGATACAGCAACGACATGAAAGCCGTTCAGAATTATTTCTCAAAAGGGATATTGGGCGCCATAAAGAACGGATTATTCTTGTTGACCGGCACTGCGATGATCGCCGCCATCAACCCGATGCTGACATTGATCCTTCTATCGCTCTTATTGCTTGCAACGGGTGCAATCTATTGCCTTTCCGCGTATCAAAGGCCCTTCATCAGCACATCCCGCAGCAATCGAAGCAGCTTACTTGCTTTCGTGGCCAGAAGCTTTTCTCGATTCGATAAATTGAAGCAGCGACAACTCGAGCAGGGGGCGGTAGACGAGTTCAACCGCAGGTCGGTCGACCTTTACGATGCAAATATGCGGTCGAACAAGATTGAGAGCCTGGTCCAAGTCACAAGTGCCTTTCTAATCTTCGTTATGATAGGCATTGTGCTGTGGCAGATGACGATGCCATATGTGCACATTCGGTCATCCGACGGCGTGATGATAATGCTAATGATCTTGATGATGCAGGGCGCTCTGCGGGGACTTCTCCGAGTACCTGCATTCCTCAACAAGGGAAGAATCTCCTTGGAAAAAATCGAGAATATCCTAGTGCAGGGAGTGACGCCGTAAAATAAAAGGGGGCCTGCACCTTAAAATTGGCAGCAATAATGAGCGACGCATTCGAAAATGCGGTTCCTGCAGCAAACGATGGATGACGATCTGCGCACAAAGATTCGGTACGCACCCAAACTGCACGAGCGTCGCAGGCTCACGCTAATCGAGAGATCTGTGAGCGCGACATCGGCTTGCGCTGGGTGGCCATTTCGCTCGACGGATAACCGATCGCGAACCCTGCCAACGAGTAATCCGTGACCCGATCGATCGCGCCCGGGCCGCACCACCTCGTTGCCGATGGGTCTGCTCCCCAAATCTGAAGACATCGCTCCGGACCAGTTCCTGGCCTACTTGCGCAAACCCGACGGTTCCCCCCTGGAGCCCTACTTAACAAACAACTTCGTTAGCCTCGCATACGACAGGCGACTGGCTCTAGGACTCGACTGAGACCGGCGAGTGCGGAACAAAGGCGTGCTACAGTCTTCTGTCTACAGTCTCCAGTCTAAAAAGGTATCCTTCGACCGATGCCACGACGAATCGAAGAGATCATTATGCACGACAGCGCGACCCCGGTCATCGGCGGGATCGAGAAGGGTGGCAGCGTGCTGGTCGCTGCAAAAGACGACATCCTCAACTGGGCGCGTAGCAATGCGCTCTGGCCGCTCACGTTCGGGCTCGCGTGTTGCGCGATCGAAATGATGAGCACGGTCGCCTCGCGATTCGATATCTCCCGATTCGGCAGCGAAGCCTTTCGCGCCACACCGAGGCAGGCCGACGTGATGATCGTGGCGGGCAGGGTCAGCAAGAAGATGGCCCCGGTTTTAAGGCAGATTTATGACCAGATGCCGGAGCCCAAGTGGGTGATCAGCATGGGCGCATGCGCCAGCAGCGGCGGGGTTTACAACAACTACGCGATCGTGCAGGGCGTCGACCAGATCGTTCCGGTCGACGTTTACGTTCCTGGCTGCCCGCCCTCGCCGGAGGCGCTTCTTTATGGGATCTTGAAGCTGCAGGAGAAAATCCGCAACCGCAAGTTCAACAAGGTCATTGAGCTTAAGCCGCGCGAGCAAGAGCAGGTGACGGCTTAGAATGTCCGGCGAGATCATTCGAGACGTCATCAGGCCGATCCTCTCGGGCCTCGCCATCACGGCCCGCCGCCTGAAGCGCGACAAAGCTACGGTCATGTACCCCGAGCAGAAGCGCGAACAGTATCCGCGGACGCGCTGGCGTCATGTCCTTGCCCGGTACGACAACGGACTCGAAAAATGCATCGGCTGTTCCTTGTGCGCGGGCGCTTGTCCAGCTCGGTGTATTTATGTCGAGTCGGGTGAGAACACGGACGAGAAACGCTTCAGCCCCGGCGAGCGGTACGCGGTGCGCTATGAGATCAACATGCTCCGCTGCATCTTTTGTGGATTCTGCCAAGAGGCTTGCCCGACCGGCGCCATTGTCCTCCGCACGGACTTCGAGCTTTCGGATTATCAGCGAGAGGATTTCGTGTATACGAAGGAGATGCTCCTGGAGCCGATGGTCATTTCGGACTAGGATCGCGCCCCTTCTTTCCTCCTACCATGCAATCAATGGAGGCCCTTCCGCCTCCTCCGATCAGCAGCGCCAAGAGCCCCGCGATGAAGACGAGGTTGACTTCGATTCCCGGAATGCCGAAGATTGGTTGTCCCGCCTCGTTTTGACCGGTCACGTTTACAAACGCGAAGCCGCTCGGCCAGTGGACTTTGAACATTGCGAACATCATATTGATGATGAGCGCGAGGGACGCGAGGCTGACCAACGCTCCCAAGATCAGAGCCGCGCCACCGAAGAACTCGACGATCCCCACAACCCAGGCCATGATTTCCGGCATCGGAACCCTGAGGCCCGCGAGTTGCTTTTCGAAACCGGTGTGGTGTGCGGCATCGAAAAGCTTGGGAAACCCGTGGTAAATAAACGCGCCGCCCAAGATAAGGCGCAAGGGCATCGGCGCCCAAGAGTTACATGAATTGGCCATCTTTCACCTCTTAACCTGAGAGACGCCGCGCCGGATGGATAGGGTGCTAAAATGGCGAATCCGTAGCCACGAGGAGAGTTGTCGTTGAATATTCCTGCCGACCTTAAATACACGAACAGCCACGAATGGGTGAAGATCGAGGGCGATACCGCCACGATCGGAATCACCGACTACGCCCAGTCCGAATTGGGTGACATCGTCTACGTGGATTTGCCGTCTCCGGGAAGAATGCTGAAGGCCGGGGACGGTTTCGGAACGGTCGAATCGGTCAAGACTGTTTCGGATATCTATGCACCCGTGGCGGGGGAGGTCTTGGAGTCGAACGGCGACCTCGAAGGCACGAGCGAACTCCTCAACCAGGATCCCTACGGCAAAGGCTGGCTGGTGAAGGTGCGCGTCGAAGGTGAGCCCGGGGGTCTCCTGGATGCAGATGCATACAAGGCGCTTTTAGAATAGCTAACCTCGCCACAAGACGCCCATGGATTGCTAAAACTAAACGTTCATGAAACTTGTGCCAATGAACGTGGGCGTTCTGCTTTTCCCCGGGGTTGAGGAACTCGATTTCGCGGGGCCTTGGGAAGTGCTGGCTTGCACTACCAAAGTCAAGCCACCCGGTTGCCGTGTGTTTTCTGTCGCCGCCTCCATGGAGCCCATCGTGGCGGCGAACGGCTTGCGAGTAGTCCCTGACTTTGTTATGGCGGAAGCGCCCGCGCCGGATGTGCTCATTGTTCCCGGCGGGCCTGGCGTCGCGGCAGCGCTCAAAAGCCGTGCCCTCATCGCCTTCGTGCGACATACTGCTGCGCAGGCTCGGGTCACCGCTTCCGTGTGCACCGGTGCGTTCATTCTCGAGCGCGCCGGACTGCTCTGCGGGCGCCGAGCAACCACCCACGCGTCGGCGCTAACCCGATTGGGTGCCTGCCCGGGGGTTACGGCTGTATCGGAGCGGTGGGTCGACGAGGGAGAGATCGTCACCTCCGCGGGCGTGTCGGCAGGGATCGATATGGCAATCCATCTCGTAAAAAGGCTATTTGATTCGGCGACGGCGGAGGAGGTGTGCCGCCGCCTCGAGCTTGCTTAGAGCGGGAATATCGGAGGGCCGTGCAACAGTTCAGGTATGTCGGCTCAGACCTTGACACGATCAGCAATTCATGCAGTCTATTTGACCGGTAAGCCTTACAGATTTGTAGGGAGGAAAATATGCGAACGGTCACACTATCGGATCTACCTGCCTATATAGATGTAGGTAAGCCTTGGATTCATAGGAGGAAGTTACATGAAACTCAACATTAAGTACGCGTTGGTGTCGCTAGGCCTCGGGTTGACGGTCTCTTCCCACGCTATCGTGACGTTTGGGGGCAGCGACGCTTATGGCGTTCAAACGAGCGTAAGCCTGCTCACATTCAATCTCAACATTGGGGCTGTGCCCACGGCATCCGGCACTGCGCCCCCGCCCTATAACGACACTGACCAAGTGTTATCGCTGAATGTTTCCGGAGGTGCGCTCGGCAGTTTGTCGACGGGCATCATGACGGTGAATGCATCGTCCGATGTCGACGGCACCGCGGGAAGTCGGTTCGCTATGGCGGACGCGGAAGTTAACGGCCTTAATTTGGTGCTCGTTCCCGGAACCGGCTCTCCAGATCTCCTGAACCTGACGGCAGATCAAGTCACCAGCGATTCCATGGTATCTGGGGACTTCGGGAGCTTGGTTGGAGTCGGCAACACCGTCTTGACCAATACAGTTCTCACGATACTGGGCACCGGAGTTTCGATCAACTCCAACCCCGCGCCGAACACGGTCGTGTTCAACTCGCTCGGTATTACTATTACTCTAAACGAGCAGTTCGCGTCGGGCGACGGCATCAGCAGCCGCGGCCAAACTACGAATGCTATACACATAGGGCTCGTGGATGTCGTGGGCGGGGGTGGCCTCGTCAATGGCGATATCGTCATTGCGCACTCGGCGGCAAACCTCGAGGCGGTCGTGCCCGAACCGACCTCCATCATCGGAGCCGTCGTCGGACTTGCTTGGTTAGCGGCGCGGAGGCGGCGCAGGTAATTACTTCGAGCTGACGGCATGGCCCGGGGCGGTGAGCCAAGGGGGCAGCCGCGCCGGGCGCCCGATTGACCGTCTCAGTTTTAGCGTAGGCATGAGCGAGCTCAAGGGCCAAGTGGACTCTTTTCCCAAAACGTTCTCTTATTCCGAAAAACCCCTTGGTTCGGGACTGTTGTCTGTCACGGCGCAAACGTTTAACTCTCTCTAATAGTTGGTGTCTCGCGCCTAAATCGTGACACGCTCAGCGATTCGATCCAGCGACCGCCCGTCCTCGATCTTCAGCTGCGAGGGGATCATCACCACAAATTCATCGCCTTGCGCACAGCTTACGGTACCGAGGCGCAGGTTGGTCGTCGATTCGGGCCTACGGAGCGTAGCCCGAGAACGGCCTCGCGGCAGAGATCTGTATTTAGGAAGCGAAAGTGCGGGAATCGACGATTCCGGGCCCGATACGCCTAGTGTCGAGCGGGGAAACGACGATTCCCGTGCGGCGGTTCAGCGTAGCCGACGCCTGGCGAGGAGGAGGAGGCCGACGCCGAGAGCGATCATGCTCGCCGGCTCGGGTACGGCCTGGAACTCTCCACCCAGCGTGTTCTGGCCGACAAGCGGTTCGAAGGTGGCCGATCCCATGGGGGTTCCATCCTTCGCGAACTGGAAGAACGTGCCCGGCTGGGCTTGCGTGCCCATCCACAGTGTGCCGTCGGCATGATCCAGCGCCAAGCACGTGATCGACGTCATCCCTGGGACAAATGAGCCCAGCGGAGTCCCGTCCATGGCGAAATGCTCGACAACGTTGAGGTCCCAACCCGAGACCCAGAGTGTGTTGTCCGAAAAGTCATACGTGATGCCGAGGCGCTCGGCGGAGCCACCAAGAGCGAACAGCAAGGAAGGATTCGACCAGTCGCGGTCGGTACGCCACACACCGCCGACGCTCCAGTCTACTAGGTAGTTGTTGTTCAGGTCGGTCGTCCCATCCCAAGCGCTTCCGATCCCGGCCGGAAAGGCGTAGCGCGCGCCCGTATCCACGCCACCGAGCGTGTACTCCGCGCCCTGTGACCCATTGGTCAGGGTCCGGACCTCACTCCCCACCGCGATCGGATATTCGCCGCCGGTAGCGCCGACCCAAGAGCGGTTGACTGCACCCCCTTGAACCACCCAGAGCATGCCTTGGTCGCCCGCGGTCAAATAGTACTCGCTGGTGGGCCCGACACCGGCCTGCGCACCGGCAATGGATGCAAATACCAAACTAACGAGAAAACCCTTTTTCATTTATATCTCCCTGCAGTCAAAGGACTGCCTTTCCATTGTACACCGGGACTACAATGCAAAAACCGGGGCAGCTACACCTCCGTCATGGGTTTGGTCGGGACACCGTCCCTTTTCGAGCTCACGGAGCGAATTAAGACGTGCCGCAGGGAGTCTTGCCCGGCCGAACCAAGTCGAATGGTCACAATATCGGATTCGGCCACATATAGATAGTTAGTAAGACCATTCTTGGCTTACTAAGGGAGAAGTTAAATGAAACTCAACATCAAGTACGCGTTGTTGTCGCTAGGCCTCGGGTTGACGGTCTCTTCCCACGCTATCGTGACGTTTGGGGCCAGCGACGCATACGGCGTCCAAGCGGGGGTGACCCTGCTCACTTTCAATCTCAACGTGGCGGCGGTGCCCACAGCATCCGGCAGCGCGCCTGCGCCCTATAGCGATACTGATCAAGTGTTATCCTTGTTCGTCTCCGGCGGCCCGCTTGGCACTCTGTCGACAGGCGTCATGACGGTGAACGCATCGTCCGATGTCGACGGCGGTGCGGGGAACCGATTCGCTATGGCGGATGCGGAAGTGAACGAGCTTAGCCTGGTGCTAGTACCCGGGCTTGGAGATCCGCCCCTATTGAACCTGACAGCCGATCAAGTCGTTAGCGATTCAATCGTATCCGGAGACTTCGGCAGCTTGGTTGGAGTCGGCGACACCGTTCTGACGAATACGGTTCTCACGATACTCGGCGTTGGCGTTGCGATCAACGCAAACCCGGCGCCGAACACGGTCGTGTTCAACAACCTTGGAATCACGGTTACTCTAAACGAACAGTTCGTGTCGGGCGACGGCATCAATAGTCGCGGGCAAACTACGAACGCTATTCACATAGGGCTCGAGGATGTCGGGGCCGGAGGCGGCCTCGTCAACGGCGACATCGTCATTTCGCACTCGGCGGCAAGCTTAGAGGCAGTGGTGCCGGAACCGTCCTCGATGGTTGCAGCCGTCGTCGGCTTAGGCTGGCTAGCGGTTCGCAGACGACGAAGATGAGCGTTTGAAGGTAACGAATAGGCCCGGGCGGAGCCAGGCACCGGGCCAGCACTTCCTACGCGCGGCTTTGCGTGTGTCACCGGCCGATTGTTACAGCACCACCGTCACGGTGGTGCTCTGTACACGGTTGTCGTTTGTGTTCACACTGAACCTTGTTCTGCCCGTGGGTGGCCCCTCGGCCAGGCGCAGCAAGCGAATCATCTGATGTCGAGCAGGTCGGCGATTCCGGCGCAGGTTTCGCAAAGGGCAGGCTACTCTTCACCGGAGCTTGTTACAAATCGGGTCGCACCGACCAATATAGGATTGTTCATTTCTTCCGAGCCCGCCGTTCGCACCCCCTTGTGAAACAGCGGGCTCCTCCATTCCAGGATGCCCACAGTGCGGGCGCGCCCGGCAACAGTCGTTTTCCAAAGAACAGATTGGACTATTAGAAAGCCGGGGCGGATGAAGGGGGTCCTACTCCGCCCGGCTTATCCCCAATTGAGACGGCCTATTTGCGCCGCCGTCTCACGGCTATCACAGCAAGCCCTGCGCCCAACGCAACAATCGATGCGGGTTCAGGTACCACGCCACATGCCGCTATTGTATTGTCATCCAGCGTGACCGCGCCATTCCGAGCTAGGGCGCTGCCCTCGAGGATCGTGGAGCCCGTCTCCATGGTGATGCTCGTCAAGGCGAGTATGTGGCCCGCGAACGTAGTACCCGTACCCACCGTAGCCGAGCTTCCCACCTGCCAATATACATTGCAGGCATCTCCGCTGTTGATCACCTGCACCGAAGAGCCGCTCGCCGTAATGAGGGTGCTTCCGATCTGGAAATCAAAGCGGGCGTTCGGATCACCTTGCGCATCGAGGGTCAATGTGCCCGTGAGGAACGCCGAGGACGAAAAATGATAAACCCCTGCAAAGAGCGTCATCCCCCCTAGATCTTGACCTGTCAACTTTTCGTCGAACGCCTCGCCTTCCAGAACGTCGTAGGCGATCGTTACGTCGGCCTGGGCTTGCTGGGCGACGGCGTCCCCCGCGTGTATCTCTCCGTTTTCGACGATGCCTGGCGGAAAGCCTTTGATCTCGGTACCCGGCCAGACGCCCAGGTCGCCGAAGAGCACGGTCGGGCCGGTGTTGGTCACCCTGGAACCGGCTAATACTGCGAAGGATTCGGCTGTGCCAAGCAACTGGGCGTTGGCTTCCGTCAGCAGACCCAAGAACGTGAAAGCTGCGACAGCGGCCTCCAATCTGCATTTCATGCTTAATGCTCCTTTCTAACGGTCTCGCGAAGTGCAGATCTTAAGTTCTTTCCGGAACTATAAGGAGGGAAAGAACAATTAAGATGCACTTTCCAATGTCTAGCTACCAAGCTATGGTACTTGCTAAAGAGGCAGTTGTCAAGTCGTTTTTTTAACGACGTACAAAACTACAGCGGACTACACGCTGCCACGCGGGAGCGTCATCATGCCGATGCAGCCCGTGATTGCGCCGTCATCGTCTTTGAGCGGCCGCACGGAGAATTGCACCACGTCGCCCGCGACTCGCGCTTCAGCAGGGACGCCCGCGAGTGCGCTGAGGTCGGCCGCAACGGCCGGGTGGTTTTTGGCATCAGTGCGGAACGCATCAAAAATGGTGCGGCCGACCTCGCAGCGCATGTCTTCAGGGAAATCAGGACTGTCGCATCCCGACGCGTGGGTGATTCGCAAATCGAGGTCGGTCGCCCAGGCAACGCAGCGAAATTGATCCATTGCCAACTGGATCTGGGCACGGCCGACGTGAAGGTCGAGCAGGCAGTCCCTCTCCGCCTGCGCGGCCCTCTCGCCGATGATCCGGGCTATGACCGCGGTCCGGTTATCGCCCTGAACTTTCGTGCGGATGCGTACCCAATAGGTATTGATGGTGCTCGGGCTTAACCCCAGCTTCTTAGCGATGCTGTCGTTAGTGTGTCCTTCAATCGCAAGTTGGACGAGTTGCTCTTCTCTGGGCGATAAGACCTGTGTGCCCATGCTCTGTATACTACGTTGATTTGGAGCGTAGAGCGCGGCGACCGTCACAGAAAGGCTCGTCGCTGCCGATAATATTTGTTCCACTCGGAAACACCCGCCGTTCACCAACCCTCGGTGAATCGGCGGGGTTTTTGGCTCCAGGTGGGCCTTTCTGCCCACAGGAAGGCCTTGACGAGCACTGGCGCCAGGTTCACCGCCGTATACTTTCTTACTGACGTTGCGGGTGGCCCGCATTGCTTCACTCGATGCGGCTCTCGCCGCCGCTGCGAAGCCGGCCCATGCCGATTGCAAAAGAGGGCGCGACCGTTTGTCGGTACGCGCCCCCTTCATGCCTAGCTAGCGCTTCGGACGGAAGCGGGCGACCGTCGTCGGCTCGGCATCGCCGTCCTTTTTGGGGAAGCTGCCGTCCTCTCTGGGGCGAATCTCCGCCTCTCGCTCGGGTCGCGACTCGGGCTCGGGCCGAGGTTCGCGCTCTTGGCGAGGCGCCCTGTCCCGATCGCCTCGGTCACGATCTCGGTCGCGGTCGAAGCCGCCGCGTCCACCGCGGTCTCGGTCTCGCCCGCCACGATCTCGGTCGCCGCCGCGTCCACTGCGGTCACGGTCACCGCGCCCACGCGGCTGGCTGGCCGGGGCCGTAGCGCCCGCGTTGTCTTCCAGTCCGGCCAATTCCTGCTTGACCCCGAGGGCCGTCAAGTTGATGCGGCCCAACGAGTCGACTTCGTGAACCTTCACATTGATCACATCGCCGAGCTTGACGACATCTTCGGGCCTGCGGATCGGCTTCACGCTGAGCTGCTCGATCGGCACCATGCCTTCCTTGCCGGGCAAGAACTCGACCATCGCGCCGCGGCCGAAAAGTCTCGACACCGGGCCGCTGAACTCGTCGCCGACTTCGGGCACGTGCATCAAGCCTTTCACCATGTTGACCGCCGCGTTCATTTGGTCGGCGTTCTCGGCCAGGATGAACACGCGTCCGTCCTGCTCGACGTCGATGGTCGCGCCGGAGTCGGCGGTGATCTTCTTGATCATCTTGCCGCCCGGGCCGATCAGTTCGCCGATGCGCTGCGGATCGATCTGAACAACCTCGGCCCTCGGGGCGTTCGGGTTCAATTCGGTGCGGCGCTCGGGGACCGCTTCGTCGATCTTATCCAGGATGTGCAGACGGGCAGTTTCGGCTTGCGCCAGCGCGTCTTTCATCACCTGGGCGGGGATGCCGGTCAGCTTCGTATCCAACTGAAGGGCAGTGATTCCCTCGCGGGTTCCGGCTACTTTGAAGTCCATGTCGCCGCAAAAGTCTTCCATGCCCTGGATGTCGGTCAAAACCTTGAAGGTCTTGCCGTCGGACATGAGGCCCATCGCGATGCCCGCAACGGGCGCCTTGATCGGCACGCCACAGTCGAGCAGCGCAAGAGTCGAGCCGCAAACGCTGGCCATGGAAGTGGAGCCATTCGACTCCAAAACCTCGCTGATGAGCAGCAGCGTGTATGGAAACTCTTCGTCCGTCGGAAGAACGCCGATGAGCGCTCTCTCGGCGAGCGCGCCGTGGCCGATTTCGCGTCGGCCGGGGCCCCGCATGGGTCGAACTTCGCCGACCGAGTAGGGCGGGAAGTTGTAGAAGTGCATGTACTTCTTGTTCTCGACCTCTTCGATGCCGTCCATCGTTTGGCCCTCACCCGGCGCGCCGAGCGTGACGACGGTCATAACCTGCGTCTGGCCGCGGGTGAAGAGCCCCGAACCGTGGACCTTCGGAAGAAGGCCAGGATCGCACGTGATCTGGCGGATCTCGGTGGACTTGCGCCCGTCGGGACGCTTGTCATCCTTGATGATGAGGTCGCGGACGGTCTCCTTGATAATGGTATCGACCGCCTCGGCCAGGAACGCCTGCTTTTCAGGATTCTCGGCGTAAGTCGTAGTCTTGTGAAGCGCGACGATCTCCTTGAGGAGGTCGCTGAGGGCGCTCTCGCGGGTCGCCTTGTCGGGGTTGACGATCGTTGCTCGGATCTGCTTGCCCGACTGCTTGCGAACGAGTTCGAGCACTTCGGGATCGACCTTGAAGAGCGTAACTTCGCGCTTAGCCTTGCCATGCTCCTTGGCGAACTTGGCGATCTTCTCGCAGATCACCTTGATGGCATCCTGCGCGAACTCCATCGCCTTGAGCATGTCCTTCTCGCTGACTTCGCTGGCGCCGGCTTCCACCATCATGAAAGCGTCCTTGGTACCCGCGACGATCAAGTCGAGGTCGGTTTCGTTCTCGATCTGCTCGACGGTGGGGAAGAGCACAAGCTCTCCGCCAACACGGCCGACTCGCACTGCTCCGACGGGCCCGTCCCACGGAATGTCGCTAAGCGCGAGGGCCGCTGAAACGGCGTTGAGCGCAAGGACATCGGGCGGGTAGCTCTGGTCGACCGCGAACGGCATGGCGACGCATTGCACGTCGTTGCGCATTCCCTTCGGGAAGAGAGGGCGCATGGGCCTGTCGATCAGGCGCGACGTAAGCACGGCCTTTTCGCTGGGCCTGCCCCCGCGCTTCATGAAGCCGCCCGGAATCTTGCCTACGCTGTATTTGCGCTCTTCGTAGTCGCACGTAAGCGGGAAAAAGTCGAGTCCCTCTCGGGGGTCGGCGCTCATTGTAGCTGCGCCGAGGATGACGGTTTCACCCATGCCGAGTAGAACTGCGCCGCCAGCCTGTTTAGCTACGCGGCCTGTTTCGATCGAAAGCTCTTTGCCTCCGACCGTGAAAGATGTGGTTTGAATCAATTGGTTGCCTCCTATTGAGGCTTTTGTTCTCGTATGCCGAGCTCTTGTATTAGGGCTCTGTACTTAGTGATATCTTTTTGGCGGAGATAACTCTCCAGCCTCCTGCGCTGTCCAACGAGGATGAGAAGTCCGCGGCGGGAGTGGAAATCCTTCTTGTTTGTTCGAAGGTGCTCCGTGATTTGCTGAATGCGCGATGTTAGCAGCGCAATTTGAACCTCGGCCGACCCTGTGTCGGTTTCCGCGGTTCGGTACTTCTCGATTACTTCCGTCTTCGTCTCTTTCGGCAAGGGCATACTGTTTTTGCAAAAGCCTCCGTATCGCGCGAACCCCGCCGGATTGCCGCTCTACGCAAAGGCCCCTCCCCGAGGGCCGCTCCGTACAACGGCGACCAGCAGCGCAATCCGCTTGGCGAACAGTATACCCCGAATTCTCGCCTAAGACCTATACGACCTGTTCGCAACGACAAAGGGAACAGACCCCGAAGCCGAGGTCTGTCCCTGATCATTGGCGATCGAACCTATCGACGTCGCCGAAGAGCAAGAGCGGCAAGTGCCGCCCCGAGAGCAACTAGCGATGCC
>JACDEQ010000200.1 GCA_013816225.1 Armatimonadota bacterium
GCCCCAGTCCATGACAACGAGGTCACCACTCTTCAGCGCGTTGGCGGACGTGTTGTGGTGCGGCTCGGCGCTGTTAGGGCCTGCGGCGACGATGCAGAATGTGGGAGTTCCGCCCCGGTCAGTCATTCCCGCGGTCAGCTTCGCCGCAACCTCGCGCTCACTCTTGTCCACGAGCTCCATTGGGAGGACATCACCTAGAGCTCGATCGGCAATACGTGCCGCTTTGCGCATGAGTGCCAACTCGCCAACGTCCTTCCGCCTACGAAGAAGCGCCATTTCGTCGCCCGCGCACTTGAACAGCGCAGCCGGCAGTACCTCCTGCAATCGCAAGAGGTAGCCGGCGGGCATTTCGTCGTCCACACCTATGACTCCGGCGCCTAAGTTCCAATCCTCCGCTAAGGCCTCGACGATCGGCCCGGGATCTTCGCCGTCTTTCCACGTGCGGATGTCCTCGATGCCGGTGTGGCGGGCATGCGTCTCACTTAGAGCAGGAACTAACATGGCCGGGTCGCCCTTTGGCCTGATCGCCATCAACAGCATCCTTTCACCGCCCGATTCGAAGAACCGGGCCAAGTAGCCCATCGAGATCGGGGTGCAGGCCAGGTAACAGTCGAGGCCTGCGTCCTCCAGGATGTTCTGGAATCTCTTCAGCCGCTCATAGTTCAGCGAAGGCATGCAAGGATTATTACAGAAGGGTGAACACAATCTGCGTTACCGCATCATTAAGGAGGGAGGGTGTCTTGAATCCGAAAAGATTTGGGCGGCGTTGAGATAAATTCGTGGTTTAATGAACATATCGGCGCAAGTCGCTTGCTGGTTCTGAACTTCGGATTAACCGTGCTCATTCAGGCTGGTTGGGCACAGGCCGTGATGCCCCCGTCGCTACACAAGGAACTCGAAGTCGGAAGTCCGAAACGCGCGCTTGCGCAACTCAAGCGTAACCCTCGGCTAGTCAATTCACGAGACAAAGAGGGGAGGGAGACTCCGCTTCATCTGGCGGCGGCACGCGGCCACACCGATGCCGTCCGTTGGCTTGTCCAACACGGTGCGGACGTGAATCCTCGGTGCTACAATGAGTTCACGCCGCTGCATCTCACGTCGAACGGCCCTATTGCCACGATCGTGGTGAGGGCCGGTGCGAAGCTGAACGTCCATAGCAGCTTTGGGGCCACGCCAAGGCAGTATGCGGCGGAACAAGCTCACCTCGGCATCCGTGGCCGTTTAGCCGTCGTCGAAGCAATACGCAAATCCGGGCAGTCTCTCGATCTCTATAGCGCTGTGTCTCGGAAATGGCGAGCTTGCCAGGGCAATGATCCGCGCCAAACCGGGCGCGTCGAAAACGTTCAAAGTGGACGGCAGAACTGTTCTGCACGTGGCGGCACGCAATGGAGACATCGACACCGTGAAGCTTCGGCTCAGGATCGGTATGGATGTCGACACCGGCGATGAGGTGGGGATGAACTTCGGTAGGCGCTCCGCGGCTCTCGCGGACGCAGTGTGGGCACATCAGACAAAGATGGTCAAGTTTTTGTGTGAGAGCGGCGCGAATCCCAACAAGCTCGGAAGGCAACTCGAACTAGCCTTACGCGATCCACCTTCGGAAATTACCAAGACCCTCAAAAAACATCGAACTTCATAGGTGGGATCGCTAACTGAACTGCGCCCAAAAAAATAGACACTTAGGGCCATCGGTCCTCCGCGTTGAACGTCTCGAAACCGACGGGCGTCTCGTAGCCTAGGCTTGAGTGCGCGGCAGCCTCGAAATTATCGCGCTGTTTGCCGATCCCGGTGAAGCTCAAGATGCCGCCGCGTGGTTTAGATTCACCCGAAAGGGTGAAGCCGACTCGGCCCTTACATGAGTACATTATCAATGGGTGGCGGCCGATGCCGTCGCCGGGATTTTTTTATCGGGGGTATGGAGTGTTATTAAGACAAGTTCGGAGTAAACGGGCATTTACACTCATCGAGCTTTTGGTCACGGTTATGATCCTGGCCATTCTGATGGCTGTTGCGATGCCGCTCTACATCGGAGCGATCAAAGATTCTACGCGGAAGACCTGTAGGGCAAATATGCAGACGATCGCGACGGCCGTGGTCGCCGCAAAGGTGAAGCTAAAGGCCTCCGACTACAGCAGCTTCATGAATGCGGATGTCTACAACGAGCCGGACATCATGGACAATCTCGGATCGGGCATCATTTGCCCCGAAGAGAGCACCAATGACTACAGCATACAGAACGGCACGGGTCTACCGGCGAACAGCACGTTCAAGATTGGCTGCACCGAAACCGCCCACGGCACATTCGAGCCTGGCGTCGACGGCATCTAAAACACCAGGTGCTTCTCGCGGCCCCTAATATTCAGCAGTAGCCCGACGGAAGCAAGGCTGAGCAGCATTGCTGTGCGGCCGAAGCTGATGAATGGTAGCGGTACGCCCGTCACCGGAAATATTCCGAGAACGACGAAAAAATTGACAAGGGCGTGGAAGCTAAAAACGGTGAAGATTCCGGCTGCGATCAAGCGGAAGTATTCGACCTGCGCATACACAACGATGAGCCAGATTCTCCACAAGAAGAAGCCGTAGAGGGCGATAACGAGCATTGAGCCGACGAAACCGCCCTCTTCCGCCACAACTGCAAAAATGAAGTCTGTCGTTGCTTCGGGAACGTATTTCGCCTCTTTGAGCGGCCCTCGGCCGATTCCTTCTCCGACAAGCCTGCCACTGCCGACGCTGGTGAGTGACCGCTCCGTGTGGTACCCGAGATCACCGCTCATGTACTGGACGACCCGCTCTTTCTGATAAGGGCGGATGAAGCCCGATTTCCACGCGATTCCGAATGCCACCAGCCCGACGATGCCCATGACGACGAGGTACTTGAGGCGCTGCCCCGCGACGATCGAGACTCCGGCCCAGATCACCAAGAACACAAGGCTCGTGCTAAGGCTGGGCTGGGCCGCAACAAGAACGAACGGCGGCAAAATATGGAGGAGCGACGACAGGAGCCCGGAAAGCGATTTCAACCTGGTGCCGTGGCGCACGAGATGGTCCGCCAAAGTCAGGGTCACGAGCAGCTTGGCAATCTCGCTCGGCTGGAGACCTACGGGGCCCATCGTCACCCACCGCTCCGCGCCTCCCCCCGACCTTCCCAGACCCGGAACCCACACGAGCACCAAGAAGGCGAGCATGGCGACATAGATAGCCTTGCTGTAATGGCCCCACACACGCGGGTCGACCAAGAAAAACAAAAGGAGCACCGGCAATCCCAACGCAATTCCGGCCACCTGGCTGCGAAAGTCGGCGTGGTCCTTTTGGATGGAACTGGCGCTCCATAGGGCGAGCAGGCCGACAACCAGAAGCAGAACCGTAGCGATGAGCAAGGGCCAATCGAGTTGTCTCCTGAGTTGCGTTCGCACGGGTTCCCTCGAGTTTACTTCCCGTGGCGGGCAGGAGTTTCAGAAGCCGGGGAGGAAGGGAATGATATGGCAGATACGACTTTACTGGTGGGCACTCGGAAAGGACTGCTGAAACTCGACAGTGAGTCTGGCCGCTCAGAATGGTCCGAGCCGCAGATGTTTCTTGAAGGATGGTATATCACGGACGCCATCCGCGACTCCAGAGACGGCCGAATTTGGGCTTGCTGCTTCAACGACATCTACGGGCCGAAGCTCTCGTTCTCGGACGACGCGTGCGAGTCGTGGACCGATGTCGACGGGCCCAAGAACCCGGATGAGCCGGTCGATAAGTTTTTGGAAGGTCGAGCCGGGACCGAAGACGGCGTGCTCTTTTGCGGCGCGGCGCCTGGCCAGCTCTACCGCAGCGACGACAGCGGAAAGACTTCGAGTTGAACAAGGCGCTGGCGACGCATCCGACTCGCGATCGCTGGGCGCCCGGCGCGGGCGGGATGATGTTTCACTCAATCGTGCCGCACCCGAGCGACCCCAAGCAGATGTGGCTGGGCGCGTCGGCGATCGGTGTTTTTTACACGGACGATGCCGGGGCATGCTGGACCCCGAGGAACAAGCACGTTCGCGCCGACTTCCTGCCGACGCCGATTCCCGAGGTCGGGCAGTGCGTCCACAAGCTAGTCACGGACCCGGCGATACCGGGGCGGCTCTATCAGCAGAACCACCGCGGAATGTATCGGTCGGACGACGGCGGCCAGGATTGGATCGACCTCGGCGACGGCAAGCTCCCGAGGCGCTTCGGCTTTCCGATGGTCGCGCATCCGGCGAAGTCGGGGACGATTTGGATCACGCCCCAGCACAGCGACATGCAGCGCTTCATGATCGACGGCAAGATGTGCGTTTACAAGAGCACCGACGGCGGCGAGACCTGGCAGGAGAAGCGGAGCGACCTGCCCCAGGAAGGTGCGTTCGTTTCGGTGCTCCGCGAGGCCATGTGCGTGGACGGCTGCGATCCGTGC
>JACDEQ010000201.1 GCA_013816225.1 Armatimonadota bacterium
GCCTCCAAATGAACCAAATTTAACCAAACTCTCCGCGGGTGGCAGGTCACGGGTGAACATCTCGTTTTTGATCGATTTGGCCGTTGACAATCTATATGGACGTGATCGAGATCGATGATGACGGCCACCGGGTGCTGATGTCGCACTTCATGAATGACGATGGATCGTGGAGCAGGTTCATGGCCGCGAACTATCGCCGGATGAAATAGGCGGGGTTCTCCCGGGCCGATCGATGGCCTGGAATGCCTACCTGACGGGCCGGGCGAAGTGCACTGCCCATGCCATTGACATGGACGCGCGTTGGTAAAATCTTACGATGAGGAACGTTCGCGCACTGCTTCTCCAGAGTAAGGCGGCGGCGGGCGCTCGCGTGATGGTAACCCGATACCAACCGGCCGGGCGCCAAGAACAGCGCGCGGGAGAGCTCGTTCACAGGCCATGATTTTGCTGCCGTTATCGGAGGAAGGCCGCCGAGAAGTGTAAAAATGCAATTTAATCCCAGCAGAATTTTCTTCGGCGACAATTTGAATGTTTTGAAGAGGCTGCCTAGCGCGTCTGTTCAACTGATCTACATAGACCCGCCGTTCAATACGGGCAAGGTTCAATCTCGGACGCGAATAGAGACAATTCCTTCGGAGAGCGGCGACCGCGTCGGATTCAAGGGCCTCCGATATCAAACTATCACCGTCGGAAAGAAAAGCTATTCCGATCTGTTTGACGACTACATGGCATTTCTTGAACCCCGCCTCGAAGAAGCTCACCGCGTCTTGGCACCGAACGGAAGCTTATACTTCCACATTGACTACCGTGAAGTTCATTACTGCAAAATATTGCTAGATCTTATATTTGGCCGCGAATCATTTCTAAACGAGATCATATGGGCGTACGATTATGGTGCCCGGACAACTAAGAAATGGCCAACCAAGCACGATAACATTCTGTGGTATGCGAAAGACCCGCGTAACTACATCTTTAACTATGACGAAATCGAACGTATACCCTACATGGCCCCAGGGCTCGTCGGACCTGAGAAGGCCGCCCGGGGAAAGCTTCCTACGGATACATGGTGGCATACAATTGTAGGGACAAATGGCAAGGAGAAAACGGGGTATCCGACGCAGAAACCGCTTGGGATACTTAATAGAATTATCAAGGCGTCTTCGCGGCAAGGCGACACCGTCATGGACTTTTTTGCTGGCAGCGGGACCATTGGTCAGGCGTGTCTGCAACATGACAGGCAATTTATTCTAGTCGATAACAATTTGGAAGCAATGGAAGTAATGGCGCGTCGGTTTGCAGACGATCCGAATATTGGGTGGGAAGGATTTGACCCTTCTCCATACGGCCATGGGTCACAACTTAATTGATTCTCCCTGAGGATACTCGTACGGACTAATCCCATCCTAGATCCGGATGCGGCGAAGCTCCGGTCGCGGCCGCCCTATGCGGCCATGAACAGGAAGATGAAACAGAGAAGGACGGCGGGCTCGCCATGGATTGAGGCCCGCAATCGTCGCAGCTAACGCTTATCGGCTTTGCCGGGCGGCACGAACTCCACGCGATGCCTTGGCGCAGCTTCGGTCATCTTCTTTATGAGCTCGTCCGTGATCGGTGGAGGGTCAGCCGTCCGATCCACCGCGACGGGGAAAACCTCTTGGAAGAATTTCTCCATGCCGGCGGGTACGAACGTGCCGATCATGACGGCGGTATCGCTGCCGACGTTCTTGAAGTTATGAACCGTGCCCCGTGGGATATTCACGAAATCGCCTGCACTTGCCTTGATAATCTTATCTCCGAGGCGCATCTCCAGGGCGCCATGAACGAGGTAGAACGTCTCGTCCTCTCCATGATGGATGTGGGGTGGAGGCCCGCCCCCTTTCGGAACGAGCGCTTCGAACTGGAAGTAGGCATCGTTCGTTTCCTCTCCCGTGGCCAAAAGCGTGTAAAGATCGCCAGGGCCCCAATATGCAGGGCCCGTGCCTTTCGGCCGGTAAAACGGCTTAGCGTCTTGCTTCCTTTTGGCCGGTTCAAGCCCCGTCTGTTCCTTGAGCGAGGAATCCGCCTTTGCGCCGGGTTCTCCTGTAGTGCAACCGTAGGCTCCTAGAGCGAAGCCCAATAAAACCAGAGTCTTCGATAACAAGTCGCCGTTCATTACAGTCCTCCTATTACACGCACCTACAATTTGGGACTTTCAAGCCACAACACTGTACCCGCTTGCCTCGTTCTCGGCGATCCGCGACTTGACGAGTAGGGGTTTGACCGAAGGTGCTGACGGAAGTGTCGAACGCTTATCCATGATTCATTTCCGATTTCGGCATTCCAATGGTCCCGGAGCGGTGGGCCCAAGCTGCTCAATGCCACCTCACAGCAATACCCAACCCCGCTTCGCGGGGGTTGAGTGACCGGAAAGACCTGGATCCAACATACAAGGTATATAGCCTCGTCGAGCCAGAATTTACACCCGGCACGCATTAGGGTATAAAAAGTTGATGGAAAGATTCGCCTTGCTCGCCCGACTCGAAGCCCGACCCGGAAAAGAATCCGAGGTAGCCCAATTACTCAAGGGGGCGCTGCCGCTCGCCCAATCGGAGGCGGGAACCTTGCGGTGGTACGCCCTGCAGATCGGCCCATCGACCTTCGGAATCTTCGACACTTTCGCCGATGAAGGCGGGCGACAAGCACACCTCGACGGGGAGATCGCGGCCGCCCTCATGTCGCGAGCCGACGAATTGCTTTCGGCTCCGCCAACGATCGAAAAAGTGGAATTACTTGCCTCAAAGTAGCCCCTTTTGAGAGGATAAGCGATTGACAGTTCCCGGGGCCAAGAACGGTCGCGAGCTTATCCATGACGGCCTCCCGATTTCGTCGTCGGTTTTTGAACGTCGCAACGAGCGATCTGATGAGTTTGCGGTAGCCGGAGGTTGTTGATCGAGCATGAGGCGCGCTATCGGCGTGGAAGGGGCGCCCCCATTTCCAGGGGACGCCCCGCAGGCTAGTCGTTCCAGACGAGTACCCCGGAGTACTTCCGCTGGCCGCTTACCATTTGGCTGTTCGTAGTTTGCACCCGCCAACCGTAAGCCTCCTGACCCGATATCCAGGCCGACGTCACGTTGCCGAAGTAGCTCCATTTGTTGCTCTCGCCCGGCTTCAGGTCGCACCAGAGCGCGCAGTACGTTACGCCATCGTATCTCTGGAGGTCGAGCAGGCGCTTCTGGCCGGCGTTCTTGATGGCTTGTACTTGGGCCCACGTCATCGTGGTATCCCAGTTCACGCCGGTCTGTGGA
Source organism: Armatimonadota bacterium (assembly GCA_013816225.1). Classification (GTDB taxonomy): domain Bacteria; phylum Armatimonadota; class Fimbriimonadia; order Fimbriimonadales; family ATM1; genus JACDEQ01. The sequence goes on from JACDEQ010000201.1 coordinate 3,285, forward strand.
ACGTTCCAGTTGATTGCGCCGTGCAGCGAGCTGTTACCCATCTCCTCCACGTCCATGTCGACGATTTTCCCGCCGTACCCGTCGCCGAAGAGGTAGTCGATCAGCGAGTTTGTGGTCGCCTGAGCATAGATGAAGTAGGGCTTCCATGGGATGTGCTTTTCCATAAGAGCCGCGTACTTGATATCCCCGTCCTCCTTGTACTCTTCGAGGTCGGTGATCGTGTAGCCGTTCGAGTACGCCCAATCGGAGATGTCCGCCGCCGACTCGTCATACATGAACTGCCAGTCTTTGTAATGGGCGCCGGTGTTGCGGACGCACGGCGAGACCACATAGGTGTAGCCGTAGTACGAGTACGTGTCCTGGTCGTACAGAATGTCGATGCTGGTCGGGCGGAAGCCAACTCCGGAGTTGTTCTGCCAGTTGCTCTTGCAATTCCACTCCAGGTCCCTGGCGCGGTGCTTATACCATCTGGTTTCGACGGGCTGGGTCACGATGTCCCAAGCTTGGGACGTAGCGGTCAGGGCGCCAACAAAGGCGACGATGTGTAAGGTTCGGTTTAGCTTCTTCATTGTTTTCTCCTTGGGACCCGATTTTCGAGTCCGATAAGGGAATGATAAGGCCACCCCGCAATTTCAGCGCCATTTCTCCGTTAGTACACCGTGAATTTTCTAGCAGACCGCATTTTCTTGCTTTCTTGCTATTCAAATTTATCCATCCACAGCTGTGGAGGGATAAACTAGTCTAGCAAGACATCGCCGCAATTACGCTCAGCGAGCTTGGCGGCGCGCCCTGTTTGACATATGGAGGAACGCGATGAACCGGGAAGAAGCCATAAAGATCACCTACTTTCTTCTCCGGCTGGTTGCCGGGCTCTTGATCTTCCAACCTGGCGCAATGAAGCTCTTCGGCTGGTACGGCGGGATGCCTCCGGGTGTCGAAATGACCAGCCAGCTCTGGATAGCCGGCATTTTGGAAGTGGCCGGCGGCATTCTGATCATGCTCGGACTGTTTACGCGGCCGGCCGCGTTTATCCTTTCCGGCGAGATGGCTGTCGCGTACTTCCAAGGGCATCAGCCGATGGGCGCCTGGCCCGTTCAGAACAACGGCGCACCCGCGGTGCTGCTCTGCTTCATCTTCC